>NZ_JBITFB010000012.1:0-272252 GCF_044455625.1 Kitasatospora sp. NPDC051164
GCCAGGGGGAAGGCGAGGGGGCGGCCGTTGGCGGAGCCGCCGTAGACGGCGGGGTCGGTGATGCTGATCGACTTCGGCGCGAGGTAGGGCGCGGGTGCTAGATCGGCGAACATGTCGCCTTGGCGTAGCAGGAGGGTCGCGCAGGCGGTGCGGTTCTTCAGCGTCTGGACGATGACGTCGCCCTTGCCGAGGTCGAAAAGCGTCTCGAGGTCGGGGGCCTTGTCGATGATCGCGGCGGGGGTGCCTTTGGAGACGCGGATGGTGGATTGCCAGCCCCAGGGCTGCTGCTCGACGTCGGTGATTTCGGCGACGGGGATGTTCTCGGCCCGCAGGGCGCGCAGGATGCACTCTGCTGCTTCGTCGGTGGTGGTCGCTCGGGCGATGGGGTACGGGGTGGTGTCGGACTGGGTTGCGCTGGTGACGCCGGGGGCCGGCTCGGGCATGGGGAATCCGAGGTGGGGCGGCGGGGGGTTCAGCACAGTGGGCCTGCGCCCTTGGATCCAGGCCGTTGCTCCTGCGAGCAGGGTGACGGTGGCGGCGGTGTAAGCGGCGGGGGCGGGGTTCTGTGCGCCGAGGGCGACGGAGATGGCGACCAGCACGGTGGTGCCCAGACGCCGGTTGCGGGCCCGGGCGGTGCGGGTGGCTGCGAGATCTGCGCTGCTGGGCGGGCAGGGGGTAAACGTTTCGCCGCGGACGGCGTTCGCCTCACGGGAGTAGAGGGCGCGCTGGCGGTGTGCCTGATGCTCGTTGGAGTTCTTCCAGTGCTTGAGCTGGGTGTTGATCTCCCGCAGGTCGGCGGTGCGGCGGTCTTTCCACTGGGTGTGCTGGTGGTTGAGGTGGAAGGCGGTCAGGTACTCCGGGGAGAGGTCCTGGGCGTTCCACCAGCGGCTCAGTTGTCGCGCGGTGTGGCGGGTGCCGTTGGCGAGGACGGAGCGTTCCCGGACGGCGATCTTGTGCACGTACGCGGTGAGGGCGGCGCCTCGGGCGGGCCGGTCCGGTAGGGGCGGGTCGTTGGGATCGTCGCGGGGGCCGGAGTCGACGGCTTCCTTGTCGGACTCGTCGAAGGATGCGGGGGAGGCGGACATGCTGCTGCTCCTGGCGGTGCCGCGGTTGCCGGCTGGGCGGGCGGGCGGCGGCAACCGCGGCGTGGATCAGTGGGTCAGTTGAAGGCGCCGGTGATCTGGATGCCGATGCCGTTGACGAGGGGGACGAGGGTGGCTGCGGCCAAGCCGGCGCCACCTGCGGACAGTCCGAGTCCGCTGCCGGAGGCAGCGCCGAGCCCGAAGTCGAGGGAGACGGACTTGGTGATCGACTTCCAGGCGGTGGCCAGGCCGACGCAGAGCAGCACCAACACCATGGCGCCGGACGGGGTGATCACTCCGGGGTGGGCGCCGCCGTGGATTGCGGGGGTGGCCGATCCGGTCGCGCCGGACAGGACCTTGTCGCCGCCCATGTTCATGACGTGGGCGACGAAGCCGAAGAAGTATCCGAGCGCTCCCCCGGTGCACAGGACGGACAGCATGCCGAGTGCTTGGCCGAGGAGGAAGGGGATGAGGGCCTTCCAGCTGCGCAGGTCGTGGCGGAAGAAGCGCACTCCGCGCCAGACGAGGAAGGAGAGGGCCACGGTGAGGCCGCCGATCGTGACGTACGTGGCGGTGGTGAACATCAGGAGGCTCCGGTCAGGGCTGTGACGATCAGGAGGAAGGTGGGTCCGTAGAGCACGGCGGCGGAGACGTTCAGGGTGAACAGCCATCGGGTGACCGCGCCGGGGTAGCGCAGCCGCCAGGAGCCCGTGATCAGGGCGGCCATGAACGCCATCCCGACGGGCGCGGCCGTGCCGGCGTCGTGGGCCAGGGCGTAGAGGGCGGGCTGGATCAGCGCCCCTGCGGCCACTGCGCTCAGGCGGGCCTTGTCCGCGACGATCCAGGAAAAGTCGAACATCCGGTCCCGGCCGGCGGTCGGGGCCTGCATCTCGGCGTAGTAGTAATGGTGGTGATGGACTTCGACCCCCGGGGCGACGGCGGGGTGCTCCCCTTCTCCCTCGGCGGCGGGGTGGTTCCACCGAGTCGGGGCGAGGGTGTCCGTCTCCCCCAGGGCGGCCTTCACATAGGCCCGGGCTCTGAGCTCGTCTCCGCCGATCGCGGCGGAGTCGGCGCCGGGCTGGCTCCGGGGCGCGTCGGTGGGGTTTGCTCGGCGGCGCCCGGTCGAGATCATCTTCATCGGCGGGCCTCGCGGTTCTCGGCGGCGCGGCCGGTCAGAGGCGGGACCAGCATGAGGTGCGGGCGTCCGGCGGGCCACGGGTGCGCGGGGACGCGCGGGGAGAGCGCGGGCTGCCGGTCGGCGACAAGGGCGAGCACGTCCGCGACGTGGTCGTCGAAGGACTGGGCCGGCGTGTTGGCGGGGCTGGGCATGGCGGGTCCTCACGAGAATTCGGGAGCTGGCGGGCGGCCGGGGCCGGCGTCCGCAGAGCGAGGCAGGTGGGGCGGGGCGGGTCAGCGTCGGCCGGCGCCCGCAGGGACGAGGAGCTTCGAGCCGGGAAGCACCTGGTAGCCGTCGGCCAGGCCGGCGAGCAGGAGCTCGTCGTCGAAGGTCTGGTGTGTCGGCTGGCCCTCGGTGTCGGGTGCTTCAGGAACCGCGGTGACCAGGGCCAGGGCCTGGTCGACGTGCCGTTCCAGCGGGGCTGCCGTGCCGACGCCATACCGGGCTACCGCGGCCGGGAGCCAGGTGTCCTGGGACTTGTGGAACTTGCGGGCTCGGGGTGTGCCGATGCCGACCGCACTGGCGCACTTGTTGATGCCCCACGCGAGCTTGCCGTCGCGGCGTCGTGGCACGAGGCGGACGAACCGCTCCTCCACCTCCGCGTCCGCCAGGACGTCGGTCATACCGTCGGCGGCCCCCATACCGCTCCCCACCTGCGGTTCTTCGGGAAAGGCCGGGTCGTCCGGGGTGCCGGTATGGGTGGTGCCGGTATGAGGTGGAACGGTTCCGACGGCTCCGATCAGCGTGCCGCGCATGGCTTCGAAGGCCGCGGCGGAGCGCAGATTCATACCGGCCCATTCCGCTTGCCGGACGCGGAGCTGCAGTCGGCCGACGACCTGTTCCAGCACGGCCGGGTCGGCGCACCGGGCGCGCTCGCTGGCGGTCTGTGCGCGGCTGTCGGCTCGTGCCTCCAGGAGCCGGTATGCCCAGCGGCTCGGTCGGCCGGCTTTGCGGACCGATTCTTGGGCGCGGCGCAGCCGGTACCAGCGGAAGGCGGCCCGGGAGACGCGGACCTCGGCGGTGGCCTCTTCCTGGGCCAGGTCCTGGCGGGCGGCCAGAAGCAGGGCGACGCGCACAGCCTCGACGGGGTGGAAGAGGCGGATCAGCGCCAGACGGCGGTCCGGGCGGGCGCGGCTGCTGCGGGCGGCGCGGCGTTCTTCCAGGGAGCCGAGTTCCCACAGGACCGCGGCCAGGATCGGCCACACGGCGCGGACGACCGCGCCGAGCAACGAGGCGGCTTCGGCTGCGGAGAACAGGGAGCTGGTGCCGGCCAGTACCCAGAAGAGGACACCGGACAGCCCTGGTCCTTCGCCGGCGCGGGCGCGGCGGCGCGCGCGGCGGCCGCAGACCATCGCGGCGACGTCGAGGGCGACGAAGGGCAGAAGGTCGAACGGGTCACTCAGGCCCATCTGGTGACGGCCCACACGGCGGAGCCCGGTCGCCGACAGGGCCGCTGCCGCGGCGGCGATAACCATGGTCAGGCGGTCTTCGAGACGGCGTCCGTACAGGTCGGCGGCAGCGGAGCGCTGCTTGTCGTCGAGGGCGGCGTGGACGGCCCGCCGGCGGCGCAGGGCGAGCGCCGGGCCGAGGGTGAGAACGACCGCGCCGGCGACGAACTGCCAGGAGGTGAGCAGCTCGGTGATGGGGAGCGTCGTTCCCGGGAGCTGGTCGAGGGTCACGGGCTGTGCCTCCGGGCGGCCTCGCTGGCGGCCTCGGCGGCGCGTGCCTGCAGCTCTGCGGCAGTGACGAGGGCGGGCTCCTCGGTGACCCAGGTGCGAAACGCCTCGCGCTCAAGGGCGGCCTGGTGCCACAGCGCGAGCAGCAGGAGGGTCAACGGGCTGATCTGGTCGGTGTCGGCCGTGGCGGGGACCGGCACGACCAGGATCTGGGCGGGTTCGCGCCGGGCGAGGTGGCTGATCAGGCGGCGGTGGCGGCTGCGCAGTTCGGTCAGCTCGCGGCGGGCGGTTCGGGCCTCGTGGCGCGCGGTCGCCGCCGTCCGGAGCAGGCCGGCGAGGGTGCTCGCGCGGATGTAGCGGATCATCGGTAACCTCCGCGGTACGGCTGGCCGGTCGACTGCTGGGTGGTGGCGCCGGCGCGGTAGGGGGTCGAGGACGCTGCGGCAGTGCGGAGGGCCAGGTGGTGGATCACGCCGCCTCCGTCCAGCCGGCCGCAGCCCGATGGGTGCGGCGGAGGTTGTCGCGGTGCTGGACCGCGGCGAGGATCGCGGCCGTGTTCTCGGCTCGCCGGTTGGCCGGGATGGAGTTGCCGGTGTACTGCTGGGCGATGCGCTGGACATCGGCGCCGGCCTGGATCCGGTCGGACTGGGCGAGGGCGGATCGGGTGTCCTCGGCGCGGGCGCTCGCCAGTCGCTCGTGCTCGGTCTTCAGGCGGACGGCGAGCTTCTGCTGGGACAGGCCCCCGCGGACGCCGTCCGGGTCGTCGTCCCGGAGGGCGAGCTCGGCGCATACGGCGCGGACGGGGCAGACCGAGCAGTGGTCGCGGATGGTGGCGGCCCTGCGGCGGCGCCAGGTGGCGTCGGGCTCTTCGTCGCCCTGGTAGAAGTGGTCGGGGTCGGGAGCCACCGTGTGGCAGACGGAGTGCTCCAGGGCCTTGCGCAGCTGCGGCCGGCGCAGCTCTCGGGCGATGAGATTGCCGTCGCGGCCGGCGAGGTATCCGCCGGCGGCGAGGACGTCGATCGGGTCCGCCTGGGCGAGGTAGAGGGCGATGTCCGCCTCGTCGGTGCCGTTGGCGGCCGATCGCGTCTCGGCACGGGCCGACTGGCCTGCGATCATGATGCTGTTCATGGATTGTCGTCTCCTGTGAAGCGGGGGGCGGCGCGCTCCGCACGGCCTCCGGGGGTCCAGCCCCGGAGGCCGCTTGCGTGGAGCGCGCGGATCGGGCGGACCGTTCGACGGTGGTGGCCGCCCCGGTCCGCGCCGTGCTTGGGCACGGCCTGAGGTCAGCGCGTGGTGCAGCGCGGGTCGTTCGGGGCGACGGCGAGGGAGCCGTACTTGTCGTTGCCGTGGAAGATCACGTACACGCGGTTCGGCCCGTCGCACTTAGCGCCGACGTTCGAGAAGCCGTCGCTCATCACGACGATGTCCATCGGCTGCTTGTTGATCGCGCCCTTCGGCGCGTCCATGAAGGGCTGGTCGGCCTTGCTTCCGTCCAGGGAGCAGCCGGTGGCGCCGAGGGCCAGCACCGTGGTGAAGGCGGCGGCAACGGCGATTCGGGTTCGGGCGTTCATGGCGGGACTCCATCACTCATAGACACATCTGGCTCATCTGGCTCGTTCCAGTTGAGCCAGATGTGTGATGATGGTGCACCTGAAGATCGACCACGTCAAGGGGGATGCTCGATGAAGCGGACCAGGGCCCGGGGCCGCCCGCGCCGGTACGGCAAGATGTGCCTCATGTCGCAGCCGAGCCAGCAGGACAAAGTCACTGCCGAACTGCGCCGCGCGATCGTGGCCGGCGAGTTCGCCCGAGGCAGCTTCCTGCCGTCCAGCCGGGAGCTCGCTCCGCGGTTCGGCGTGGTCCGGAACACGGTCATGGCCGGCCTCGGGCCACTGGTCGAAGAAGGGCTGGTGGAGTCGCTCCCCAAGCGCGGTTACCGGGTGATCGGCGCCCCTTCGGCGTTCGAGGTCGTCTGGACGCAGGGCGGGCAGCTTCTGCCCGCCGGCGAGGAGGAACTCGGCCACGGCGGGGAGCTGCGCGCGGAGATCCGCCAAGCGCCGGGCCCGGTCGCCCGACTCCTCCAGGGCCCGGACGGGATGACGGTGGCGGTGCGCAGCACCGTGCACCGGTACGCGGGGGCGCCGTGGGCGCTTCGCGAGTTCTGCACCCCGCGGTCGGTGGCCGATGTGGCCCGTCGACTCCTGGAGCCGGAGGGCGTCGACGAGGAGCGACTGCTCGCGGAGCACGGGCTGGGGCAGGACGGCATCCGCAGTTGCTGGTCGACCAGAGCTGCGACCGCCGACGAGGCCCGCGTGCTGAAGTCCGGCTCCGCCCCCGTGCACTTCATCCAGCGGACCGGCTTCCACCAGGGCCAACCCGTCTTCTGCGAGCTGACGGCGATTCGCGCCGATCGCGTGCATCTGTCGCGGTCAGCTGGCAATCCGCCTGAAATGCCAGAGACATGACAGGTTTTTGGTGTGTGCGCGCCATGTGTGGCGACCATCAATCGGCTGTCCACATACGACAGGTATGGGGATAGGGTGACATCCAGTCGATCTAGCATCGACCCCGAGAATGCACGATGCCCCCGCGACCTTGAGCAAGTCGCGGGGGCTTATCGAACCGAGAACCGATAAGGCGGTGTCTCGTGGTGAAGCGTACCCGCACCCACGCGCAAGCACTCAGTCAGCCCGCTGATCGAGCGGCGTCTTCGACGTCGCCGCAGCGGGCTGTTCTGCTGTGCGGCTCGCGCGATGGGCGCACTGCCCCGATTGAGGGGGGCGGGATGTCGTAGTTCGCCGGGCGGGCGCCTTTTGCCAGGCCGCTCCTCGCCCTTCACCGCCGGTCCCGGAGTTTGCCGCTCCTCGACCCGGCCTTCACCGCTCAGCGGGAGTTTGCCGCTCCCCTGAGCGAGGTTCAGACCTCGCGGTCTGATGATCACTGCCTCACCAGCAGCTGCCCCAAGCGGGGCTTTGTCGTACCCCGGGCCAGGCCCGGAGAGGACGGAGTACATCTTGCAGTACCGCCATGCCCTTTGTCAGCTCAGACCCCGCCGACAGGGTCTGATCCCGGCCACTGCCCCGGCCCGTGCGACCAGATCCGCGCGCCGAGGCTCCTCGCGCATGCCCACCGCCGGGATGCACGGGCCCGCACCGGCACGGCTTCTTGCCGCTGCCCGCACCCCTTGTCCGGCTGCTGGCGGCCCGCCGCCGCGCCGTCTCCGGTCCACGGTTCGTCCCGCTCTCGGCTGACTCGCCGGCCCGTACGGCGGGCGAGGGGAGAACGGCGCTGCCGCACCCCCTTGTCCAGCAGGTCAGCCCCTGGTTCCGGCCAGGTCGGAGAGGCGCCGAGGAGGCAGTGGGTCCGGGTGTGGACAAGGGGGGCCGAATTCTTCCGCCTTCCCCGTCACACCGAACCGGGCCCGCACACCTCTATGGCCGACACCCACCTCTGACCGGCCGAGGACCGCGCCCACATCGACAACACGACAGCCCCCTCTGTGACCGGCGGGGGCTGCGAAACCCAGCGCAGTGAGCCATGGGCCGCTGTGCCAGGAGAAGTGTGCCCACCACCGCTCTTTCCTCTGATTCACCGCTCGCCTCACGCGAGCGCCCCGCTCCGGCGGCGGCAGCGGGACCCGCCGCGGCGCTCTGCGGCGTGCCCGTCCGACGGCAGCGGGTGAAGGTGCCGATGCGACTGGTCACCTCGCCCTTCTACGCCGACATCGCGCTGGCGGTGTACGTGAAGGTGAAGGCGCTCGGCATGCGCGAGGAGGGCTGCCAGGCGAAGTCCGCGACGATCGCCTCGTACCTGCACCTCTCGAAGGCATCCGTGGAGAGAGGGCTCGCGCAGCTGTCGCGGCCCGCTCCGGACCAGGTTGTGGAGCTGCTCTCCCAGCGGCGCACGCTACGCGGCGGACAAGGGACCTCGGCGCTCCGCCGGACCAGGCCCATGTCGCGGACGGAGACTTTCGTGTGGGTGCCGGTGGCGGCCGCGGAGGACCTTACGCCCCGCCAGCTGCGCGCGTACGCGATCATCGCGTACGCGCAGGCGGTGGGCATCCAGCTGACCGAGGGGGAGCTCGCCGGCTCCCTGTTCCACCACTCCGGCGAGAAGGCCGGCCAGCAGCTGACCGCGACGGCGGCCGGCCAGGTGGTCGACGAGCTCGAGACGGCCCGGTGGCTGACGGTTCGGCGCCGCGCCGGAGCCCGCGGACGCCACCTGTTCACCGCTCACGACATCGCCCCTGCCGCCGCGCCAGGAGAAGAAGAGGTCTCCGGCCTGGCCGGCCCGGCCTCCGGCGACGACGCGGAACAGGCCCGGCAGGGGCAGGCAGGCATCCTTCCGGCCGAGACGGACAGTCCTCCGGTTGGTGAGGGTTCGGGTCCGCTGGCAGATGAGGGATCCCTCGCGAATAAGGAAACACTTAGGACTGACCGACCGGAGGACACGGGTGCGCTTGGCTCACCCGCCGTAGGCGAGATTCAGGTAGTAGAGGGCGCTGCGCCTGTGGAAAACCCGCCGGTCCCCAAGCCGCGCAACCGGGCTTCGGCGGCTCTCGCGCTGCGCGCGGATGCACACAACCAGCCCGTCATCCCCAAGCCGACGATCGTCCGTTCAACGGGTTCCCGGGGGGCGTACAGCGGCCCGCAGCTGACGATGAGCCCGGAGATCTATGCGGTGCTGGAGCCTGTCCACTGGCTGCTGAAGCGGGTCGACAGCACGTTCGTCGCGCGGAAGATCGCCCGGGAAGTCGGCCGGCAGCTGCGCGAAGGGATGGCCGCGGAGCGCATCAGCCACCGCCTAGCCATCCGCGCGGCCCGGACGATGGCCTCGGAGATCCGCGATCCGGGCCGGTGGCTGCTCGGCGTGGCTCTGCCGCGCTGGGGCTGCGGGCACCAGGACTGCGAGAGCGGCGTCATGTGGTCAACCGGGCAGCGCTGCGACGTATGCGCGGAAGTCGTCGCCGACCGGGCCGCAGCACGCCAGCGCAGTCAGCGCCTGGCGGAGGGTCTGTGCCCTGAGCACGGCACCAGGCCCGGGCCTGCCGGATCCTGCACGGACTGCGCCCTGGACGACGCCATCCGCCACCCTGTCCCGGCCCCTCGGACCGAACCCGCCGGACCGCCGCGCGGAACGTGCACCGGGTGCGGTGCCCGGACCTTCCTGATCGGCCAGGCCCTCGTCGACGGCTCCTGCCTACTCTGCCGCTCCGAGATGTCCGGGCTGCCGCAGGCCGTGACTCGCCCCTCCTGCCCCACCGCAGAACCTGTGCCGTGCATCGGCGGTGCGGACGGCGCGCTGTGCGACCGCCCCGCGCTCCCGGCCCGCAGCGTCTGTGTCCGCCATCGGATCGTGGAGATCGCCGCCGCGGCTGTCTGACCACCATGCCCGTCCGGACCCGACCCTGACCCTGGACGGGACGGCGCGCCGGGTGCGGTGGTGCGGGCACTCCGAGACCGTCGTCGGACGCGAGCTCCGCACCACCGCACCACGGGGTTCGGAGCTACGGACCGAGGGTGCGGTGCGCCGGGTGCGGAGTGCCCGCGATCTCCGCCTCGACCGCACCGCACCACCGCACCGCCTGCCCGGTGCGGTGGTGCGGTGCGGTGGTGCGGTCGAGGCAGGTGCAGATGGTGCGCTGTGCTCCGCGGGACCGGCCGCACCCGCACCGCACCGGCCGCACCACGCCTGGGGTGCGGTGGTGCGGTGCGGCGGCCAGCCGCCCCGTCGACAGGCGCGTGCGCGGAGCCGAACGCCCCCGCCCGGCTCCGTCTCCGCGACTGCGGAACGTAGCGGCCAGCCCCCCTTGTCCGGGAAGGACCCTCTGGTCACCACCCCTTGTCCGGTGTCTGGCGGCCCCCCTTGTCCAGCTCGACCGCCGTCCGGGGCACCCCCTTGTCCAGGGCCCGATATGCACCCTGACCCCCTTGTCCGGTGTCTGGCCGCACCCCTTGTCCAGCTCGACCGCCGTCCGGGGCACCCCCTTGTCCAGGGCCCGGTATGCACCCTGACCCCCTTGTCCGGTGTCTGGCCGCACCCCTTGTCCAGGTCAGCCCCGACCGCGTTTCTCCTGGACCGGGGTCAGCTCCCTCCCGCCCGACGCGCGCCCAGCCCCGTTCGGTGTCCGCGGCCGCGAAGGCGCGGGGTCGGGCCGGCAGCTGCTCACACGGGGAGAGATCTCTCCCCTCTGGTCACCCTCCGCGTCCATGCCGGCTTCTCTGCCCTGATCGCCTTGGGCCGCAGGGGGTGGTGCAGCGTCCGCACCGCACCTCCCGCACCACCGCACCGCACCCAGGGATGACGGCCTGGATCGCGGTGGTGCGGACGGCGACCGCACCACCGCACCGCATCAGCGCGCCGCACCCGGTGGTGCGGTGCGGTCGGGGCCGGTGGTGCGGTGCGGCCCCCCTTGTCCGCGCACCGCACCGCACCGCACCCCCTTGTCCGCGCACCGCACCCCCTTGTCCGCGCACCCCTTGTCCAGCCGGACCGCATCGGCGTTTCCCCTGGACCGCACCGGCCGCGGAAGTCGATCAGGCCGCGGACAAGGGGGGTGCGAAGAGCGTGAGCGACATCAGCCAGATGACGCGAAAGGACGGGCACGGACGTGGCCACCAAGAACCGCACCGCCTCTGCCACCGCTCTCCCCGGGTCCGGGTACGGCGCCCTGCAGCGCATGAACCGCGACTGGGAGGTCCTCAGCTACGACCCCCGCGCCGCGGACCGGATCCTTCGCTGGTCGGAGGAGGACGAGCAGTTCTCCGGCGTCCGTACCCCCCAGGACGTCGTCGAGCGCCTGGTCCAGCTCTTCCGCCGCGGTGACTGGGCCGGCCACGACCAGGCCTTGGCCGCGCTGCTGCGGCGGGCTACCGCCGACGACTTCGACGGACAGGTGGCCTGGCGGGTCGCCGTCCGGATCCTCCTGCCCAAGGCGATCTTGATGGCCAAGACCCAGCTGCGGCCCGGGGTCGACTGGGAGGTCATCTTCAGCACGGTCCTGAGCGCGCTGTTCGAGGTGGTGCGCACCTACCCGCTGGACCGCCGTCCTCGAGCGATCTTCGCGAACCTGTCGATGGACACGCTGATGCTGGCCCAGAGCACGCTGGCCGACGACTTCGACGACCGCCGCGAGCTCCGCAAGATCACCCGGTCGCTGGCGCCGCTGGCCGGCGACCCGCAGGTGCCGCTCATCGGCACCGAGTCGCCGGACCCTCTCCTGCAGTTCGAGCTCGCCGACCTCTTGGCGCACGCCGCCGAGCTCGACCTCGTCAGCCAGGACGAGCCGGAGCTGACCGACGGCGAGGCCCGTACCGAGCTCCTGGCCCTGGTCATGTGGGCGGTCGACATCCAGGCGCTGAAGGTCTCCGACGCCCAGCGGATCACGGAGTACTACCTCAGCACCTCGCTCGACCCCGACCAGGCGTTCCGCACCACCCGCGCCATGGGAGCCGAAGGCGCCCGGCTCCGCCAGCGCGCCAGCCGGGCGGTCCGCCCCCTGCGCGACGCCGATCTGAACGGCTACCTCGCCACCGTCTGAAGTTCCCGGCCGCCGACCGTCACACCGCGGCCCCGATCGACACCTCTAGTGGCGATCCGCATCCACGACCTCTTTCCGCCCAGCCCCACCACCGAGACCGGGAGTACCACTGTGTCCACTTCCCTCGCCGGCCCGCACGGACCCTCCGACTCTCTCCTCGACGAGGACGAGACCCGCGTCGCCCGCGCCCGCCGCCAGCTGACCGAGCTGGGCACCGCGCTCGTCCTTGCCCCGCTCGACCGCGGCGTGCACCAGGCCCTGCGCTGCTTCATGGAGCGCGACTCCGAGCCCGCCCTGCAGTCCTGGGAGTCGATGCTCCAGCGCACCCCCGACGAGCTGCGCGAGCGGATCCGCGCCGTCATCACCGCCCAGGCCGAGCGGAGGGCGTCGTGAAGCTCCGCCGCCGGCCGGCGGCCGAGGACGAGACGTGGGACGACGTCCCCGCGGCGCACCCGGAGCCGGACGTCGTCGACAGCGAGGACGAGACCGGCTGGCAGACCAGCACCGCCAGCCTGTCCGGCGCTACACGGCTGGCCCGCATCGGGGCCTGGGTCCTGATCGCCTCCGGCCCGCTGCTGGGGGTCGCGTCGCTGCTCGGCACCTCTGCCCCGGCCCAGAGTGCGCCCGCCGCGGCACCGGCCGCGCAGTCGGTCGCCGACACCGGGCCCAGCGGATTCGCGCAGCTGTACGTGGCGGCCTACATCGAGGCGGGGCAGGGCACCGAGAGCTCGCTCAGCCCCTACTTCGCCGGGTCGATCACACTGACCAACCAGCCGGGGACGCGCAGCACCACGCGCACCGTGGCGGTGGCCAGCCGCGAGGTGCAGCCGGGGTACTGGACGGTGACCGTCGCGGCCCGGGTGGCGCAGAAGGACGCCAAGGGCGCCTGGGCCGACGCGGGCCTGCAGTACTACCAGGTCCCCGTCCAGGTGCTCGGCCCCCTGTCTGCGGGCGGGAGCAAGAAGTCCGACGACGGAGCGGCGGGCTACGCGGCGACGGCCCTGCCGGCCCAGGTCGCGGCACCGGGCGCGTTGAAGCCCAGCGGGCTCGGCTACGGAACCGACCGCGGCAGCAACCCGGCCGACCCCGCAACGCAGACGATCGCCGGATTCCTCAGCGCGTACCTCGCCGGCAAGGGCGAGCTCGATCGGTACACCTCCCCCGGCGTCACCCTGCAGGCCATCGCCCCGGCGCCGTACGCCGGTGTCGAGATCACCGACGTCGCCGACGACTCGGGCAACGCCAGCAGTACCACAGTCCCCACCGACGGCGCCGTCCGCCAGGCCCTGGCCACGGTCAACGCCAAGGACACCTCCGGCGCGACGTACCCGCTGACCTACGCGCTGACGCTGCGCTCGCGCGGCGGCCGCTGGGAGGTCGCCTCCCTCGGGTCCGCCCCGGTGCTCCAGCGCGGAGGCACCCCTGCGCTGGTCGCCCCCTCCCCCAACTCCGGCGGCACGGACGGCACAGGGGCCAGCCCCTCGCCGTCGCCGTCGAGCTCCTAACCCTGTGATCCAGAGAGAAGAACGATGCACACCACCACCGACCCGAACACCGTCCTGCTGGCCGGCGACATCCTCACCTGGGCCACGACCAAGACCAACCAGGTCGGCACCCTGGTCAAGCTGGTCGCCGGCGTCCTGGTCGTCGTCGCCATCATCGGCGCCTACTGGCGCACCAAGTCCTGGGTAGCCACCGCCGTCGCATTCCTGCTCGGCGCGCTTGTCCTGTGGGGCATCGCCAACATGCCCAGCCTCCAGGGCAAGGTCGGCTCCGAGATCAACGACACCGGCACCAAGGCCATCCACCTCGTGGTCCCGCCGGTGATCCAGCCGCCCGCAGCCGGCGACGGGCCCGTGCTGTGAGCGCCGACGAGGAACAGCTGATCGGGCACTCCTACACCCGGGCGCGCAAGCACCCGTTGGTGATCGGGAAGCTCCCGGGCGCCGGGCGGCTCCCCGGCGGCCCGTACACGATCACGCAGATCGTGACGATGGTCGCCACCTTCCTGCTCCTGGTCATCACCCGGCAGCTGTGGGCCCACTTCGGCGTCATGAACGTCCTGGCGATGGTCATCCTGCCCTGGGGCGCGGCCTGGGTCCTGCGATACGCCCGCCTGGACGGACGCGATCCCGCCCGTGCGCTGCGCAGCCTCCTGGTCTACGCGTCGACCCCGGCCGACGGCCGGCTGGCGGGCTCGCCCCAGCACCGGCGCCGGCCGCGGCTGGCCGGCGCCACCTGCACCGTCCACGTGCGCACTCCCCCTCGGGCCGCTCAGGCCAAGCCGGTCCCAGCGGCCGTCCCCGCGGCCCGGAAGCCGGCGGCCCGGCCGGCTCCGCGCCGGGCCCCCGCCCCACAGCCCGCTCCGGTCGCAGCCGCGCCGACGCCCGCGACCCGCCCGCCGGCCAGGTCCGGCCTGCAGGCACTGCTCGCCTCGCTCGACGAGCGATGACCCCTACTTCTACTTCCGAAGGACTACCAGCATGAACACCATCTCCCCGGCCTCCCTCGTCCCGGCCGCCTCCTGCGACCACGTGCGCAAGGTCGCCCTCATCGAGACGCCGCTGATCACTGATCTGGTCGCCGCGATGAAGCACCTCGAAGCGGCCGCCGCGCGGGCCGGCAGCCCCGCGGAGGAGGCACGGGCCTGCCGCGGCCAGGTGAGCGAGGAGGTCTTCGCCTCCTGGATCACCGGCAACGCCGCGCGCGTCCGCGCCGCCCTGAACCGGATCACCGCTCCCTACGAGGCACCGGCCGGCACCGTCCCGGCCCCCTGACCTCCTCTCCACTCGCCGCGCCGGCCCGGCCTCCGGAGCCGACCGGCGCGGCACCCCTCGTACTTCGCACCGAAAGCAGGAATCCCATGCGCCTCCCCGTCCGGCACATCAGCGGCCACCTCCTCTGGACCAAGAACGCCGCAGTGTGGGGCGTGTGGAAGGTGGACTCCGAGAACTACACCCACGCCTCCCGGGCCACGAAGAGGGAGCGGCTGGACGCCCTCGAAGCGCTCTTCAAGTCGCTGCGCGGCGAGGTCCTACTGCTGTCGCTGTGCCCGCAGGTCGACGCGGCGTCGGTGGTCACACGCATGACCTCCGGGGTGGACCTCGACAAGTCGCCGGAGTACATCGACCTGTCCCTGAAGGTCCTCGACCAGCTGGAGGACTGGGAGCTGACGGGCCGGGTGGACTTCATCGCGGTTCCGCTGCCGGCCGCCGACTTCAAGGAGTCGGCGAAGGCCGTGTTCGCCTCCGCGCAGGGGGAGCTGCTCTCCACGCTCGGCATGCCGGTGCCGCCGGTGAGCGTCGCCGAGGAGGAGAAGCGATTCGCCGATGCCCGGCGGATGGCCGCCTCCTGGCCGACCGGGATCAAGATGAGGCCGGCTACCGAGGCCGAGATCCTCTGGATATACGGACACAGCGCCCGTCGCGGCGTCAGCGAGCCGCTCCTGCCCGAGGAGGGAGCCGCCCGCTCCCTGCGGGGCCGCGGCCACACGGTCACCGCGCACACCCAGGTGCTCCTGGACGAAGGGGCCCGCAGCGACAGCGGATCCAAGGCACCGGTCAACCCCTTCCGTCGCCGCTACCTGAAGTCGTCGACCGAGCACGGCGACTCCTACCAGGCGTTCTGCGTCCTGTCCGAGATGCCCGAGAGCTTCGTCTTCCCCGGCAGCGAGTACCTCAGCGCCCTCGATGACTTCGGGTTCCCCGTGGACTGGGCCGTCCGCCTGCACATTGAGGCCGGCTCCAAGGCCGAGCCCCGATCGCGCCGCCAGCAGCGCGAGCTCGCCCACCAACGAGGCGAGTACGAGGGCGAAACCGCAGGCGTGCCGGCCTCCCTGGACAAGGCCTCGTTCCAGCTGGACGAGTACCGCGACCGCCTGACCTCCTCCTCGACCGAGGTCGAGATCCGGGCGACCGTCATGACGTGCGTGTGGGGCGCCGACGCGGACGAGGCCAACGAGAAGGCCAGCAGCCTGGCCGCCCACTTCGGGGGCAACGACTACACGCTGGTGCGGCCGGTCGGCGACCAGGCCGCCCTCTTCCACGCGATGCTCCCCGGCGTCCCCACGCCCAAGCCCGTCATGGACTACACCCAGTACCTCCTCGCCCGCGACTTCGCGATGGCCCTCCCCTTCTGCGGCGCCGCGCTCGGCGATGACACCGGCAGCCTGTACGGGCTCCAGCTCAACGGCGGCGGCGTGCGACCGGTCCTGGTCGACTTCAGCCACGGCCCGAAGGTGAACGCGAGCGCCTCCGCGGCGTTCGTCGGCGAGCTTGGCTCCGGCAAGAGCGTCGCCATGAAGACGGCCATGCACTCGATTCTGTCCACCGGCCACCGCGAGGGCACCGCCGGCAGCCGGGGCCGGGCGCTGGTCATCGACCGGACCCCGCAGCAGGAATGGAGCCGGTTCGCCGCCGCGTGCCCGGGCACCACGCAGATCATCCGGGTCGACGAGATGGCCGGCATATCCCTGGACCCCCTGCGGGTCTTCCGCGGGCCACGGGCCGCGCGGTACTGCGAGTCCTTCCTGACCCCTCTGCTGGGCATCGGTTCCATGAGCGTCGAGGGCGTCACGCTGGCCGAGGCCATCGAGGCGACCCGCCTTGCGCCGAACCCGAGCATGAGCGCCCTGGTCGACACGCTGGCCCGGCGTGCCAAGACCCCGGACCCGGACGAGCCCAACGACGCCGCGGTGCGCGCCTCCGCCTCGGAGCTCGTGCGTACCCTCCGCGCGCTGGCCAAGAAGGACCTGGGCAAGGTCATTTTCGACCCGACGCTGCCGGTCGTCCAGATCACCAACGCCGACAGCATCGTCTTCGCGGTCGACCGGATCGGCCTGCCGACGAAGGAAGAGCTGGCCGAGCACCGACTCGGCAGCCTGGAGATCGAAAAGCTCTTCGGCTGGCGCCTGATGTACCTCATCACGGCCCTGTGCAGGGAGATCGCCTTCTCCAACCCGGCCGAGTTCACGGGTGTCTTCCTGGACGAGTGCTGGTGGCTGACCTCGAGCGCGGAGGGCTCCAACTTGCTCCTGGAGATCATTGCGGACGGCCGCAAGCACTTCGCGGGTGTCTTCGCCGGCAGCCACGACCCGTACGACATCGGGCCGCGGAGCGAGATCGGCGACAAGATCAGGTCGCTGCTGTCCCACATCTTCGTCTTCCGCCACCGCGGCAAGACGCTGGCGAGCCGGTGCCTGGAGTTCCTGGACCTCGACCCGGCCGACCCGCAGATGCTCAAGGTCATCACGGAGAACCTGAGCCCGATCAACGTCTCCGACACCGAGCGGCTGCTGCGGGCCGGCGAGTGCCTGTACCGCGACCTGCGCAAGCGGATCGGCGGCATGAAGGTACTCATCCCGGCGGATGAGCGCGCTGCCGACGCGATCCACACCACCCCCGGCGGCAAGGACGCCGACGTCGACGAGCTGGACGCGGTCCCGGTGCTTGAGAAGAGCTTCGCATGAGCGCCCGCCGCGCCACCGCACGCCGCCCGGCGATCGGCCGCCGCCGGATCTGGCTCCTCGCGATTCCGATCGCCGTCTTCCTCGCGCTGTTCGCCGCCCTGGCCTGGGCCGACCCGGTCCCGACGCCGTCGCCGGGCCCGGCCCCCTCCGCGCCGGGCTCCACCCCGTCCCCCAAGCCGACGCCGGCGCCCAACCCGACGCCGACGAACCCGATCACCGAGCCGCGGCCGGGCCTGACCCCGGCGCCGCCGGACGGCAAGCCCGTCGACGACCTGAGCAAGCCACCGACGGACGGCTCCGACGGCCTCCTCCAGCCCTTCAACGTCAAGGACCAGTACGGCGTACCGATCTCCGCCTACACCGTCAGCGCGGACACCGGGGACTGGACCGACATCGACCTGAAGATCTGGAACATCCTGGCGCAGCTGTTCTTCGGCGTCGCGAAGTGGTTCATCGGCTTCGCCTGCTGGCTGATCAAGTGGGCGCTCGACTTCGGCCTGGCCAAGATCCTCGTCGGCCCGGTCGACCACATCGCCACGACGATCCGCGACCAGGTCATCAACCGCCTGGGCCTGCCGGGACTGTTCCTCACGTTCGCCGGCGTCTACGCGGGCTGGCACATCATGTTCAAACAGAAGTCGCGGGGCTTCGCCGAGGCAGGGATGTCCCTGGTCGTGGCCGCCATCGCCACCACGGTGCTGCTCTCGCCGGCCCAGGTGCTCCTCGGTACCCAGGACCAGCCCAGCCCCGGCGGGTCGACGATGCTGCTGTCCCAGGAGGGCCTGCTGGGCAAGTCGAAGGACCTGTCCCTGCAGATCTCCAGCCTGGTCCTCTCCAACGACCCCAGCCACACTCAGGCCCAGACCTCCACCGTCAGCAAGCCGATCACCGACGCCCTGGTCGACGCCTTCATCGTCAAGCCGACCCAGCTCATGCTCTACGGGCAGGTCTTCGACGGGAAGTGCGCCGAGGCCTTCGCCCAGGCCAAGCTCGTCGAATACAACTGGCAGCAGAAGGGCCTCAACTTCTGGGAGGCCACCCGGGCGAACCCCGGCGGCGCGTCCTACAGCGACCAGCTCCTCAACGCCGGCGACCAGTTCACCAAGGCGTGCCAGGGCCAGAACACCAAGATCCAGGCGAAGAAGGCGTCCGCCGACCTCACCTTCAGCGCCGCGTTCGTCGCCCTGGCCGCGATCATCGTCTCGGTCCTGGTGGTCCTGGTCACCGGCGGCTTCCTCACCGCGCAGGGCTGGATCGCCTTCGAGGGCATCCGCGGCCACTGGGCGCTGTGCGCCGGCATCCTGCCCGGCGGCGGGCGCGCCGTCCTGTGGCGCTGGGTGTCAGCGATCACCAAGGCCGTACTCGCCGTGGTCCTGTCGATCCTCTTCTTGGCGATCTTCATTCTGATCATCATCGCGCTCGTCCGCGCCGACACCGGCAGCGTCCTGGCGGTCAAGTTCATCGCCATCGACATCACCGCGATCGCCGGACTCGCCGGGCACAAGAAGATCAAGGAGACCGCCCGGCAGATCTCCGTCAACCTCAACAGGAGGCTGGCCAACGCCCGCATCGGCGGCTCACGGCAGAGCGTCTTCAACACCCCCGGCCGGTACGCCGAGACCGCCCCCGGCCTCAAGCAGGTCTGGGGTGAGGCCCGCGGTGAAGCGCGGAAGGTCACCCAGCCGCTCAGCAAGGTCGGCCGCACCGCCAAGCAGCTGTGGACCGGACCGCCGCAGGCCGGAAAGAAGGGCGGCCGGGTGCGCGCGGCCGCGAGGCTGGCCACCAACGTCGCGACCGCGGTCGGCACCGGCGGCACCGCCACGGCGGCAAAGATCGCAGCGCAGAACGTGGCGAAGCAGACCCTGAAGAAGCGCCTGGCCACGGCCGCCGCGAACAAGCTGTCCCAGACCAGGGGCGGCCGAGCCACCATGGCCACCGGCAAGGTGGCGGCCGCGGCCGGCAAGTACGGGTGGAAGGCCACCAAGTTCACAGCCCTGGCCACCGTCGGCGCACCGGTCGGCATCCCGCGGGGAGTCGCCGCGGCCAAGCGGGGCACGGCAACCGCGAAGGCCCGCGCCGACCAGGTCAAGGGCCAGCTCACCGCCGTCAAGGACCGGACGGCCGCCCGGGTGGACAAGAAGTACGGCGAGGCCAAGGCCTTCAAGGACGAGTACGTGCGCAACGTGGCCACCGCGAGCAAGTTCGTGGGACGCCACGGCGCGAACATCCAGCTCGGGATGGCACAGCCCACGGCACCGCCCAAGCCGTCCACGCCGATGGGAACCAGGGTCGCCGCCACCGCTCCCCGTGTTCCGGGAACGGCTCCGCGGCCGGGTGCATCCGCTCCGAAGGCGACGCCCAAGACGGCTTCGAAGAGCACGCCGGTGGCTCCGCCGAAGGGCCAGTCCGCAGGCGGGCCGGCGTCGGTTCCGGCCCTGCCCAACCCGCCGAAGGCGCCGGCGCCCAAGGCGGCCGGCCCGGGCAGCGGCAGCACGCCAGCCGCTCCGAGCTCCGGCTCCAGCTCAGGTCCGCCGCGCCGCATCCGCCGCGCCGAGCGGCCGGCCGGACCGCCGCGCCCGAAGTCCTGATCCCGCTGGTGGGGTCCGCCCCGCGGGCCCCACCAGCCCCGCTCCCTTCTCGCGCCGTCTGTGCGCGACCACTTCGAACCACCGGACGGGGTACCCCCATGCCGCACACCGATCGCCAGCGACGCCCCCGCACCGCGGGCACTGTGGCCCTGCTCGCGACGTCAGGCCTTCTCGCCTGCGTCGGCATCGCGCTACTGACCCACGGACCGTCGTCCGCTCCGAGGTCAGCCTCGGCACCGACTGCGGCCGCGACCCGAGCGGAGAGCAACACCGAGCCTTCGGACAGCGCCCCGAGCCACCCGGCGGCGACGCCTTCCTCCAGCACCAGCCCCTCGCCGACGCCGGCCGGCGACGCTGCCCCGAGCGTCGCTCCGGTGCCGGAGGACGTCGCCACCGCCGCCCGCCGGTTCGTCCTTGCCTGGACTGGGCACGACGCCCGGCCGGGGAAGGACGGCTCCTACGACGACGCCGCCCGCCGTGCCGTCGCCTACGTCAGCAAGGACTTGGCCGAGCAGCTGACGACCACCTCCGCCGGCAGCGCCCGCCAGTGGCAGCAGTGGACTCAGGCCCAGGCGCTCGTCACAGCGGAGATCTCCCGCGTCGCCGTTCCCGACGGCGCTCCTGCCCCGACGTCCGACACGGCCTGGGTGCGGGTGCAGTACCGGCTGACCGTCACCCCTGCGGCCGGCAAGCCGAGCAGTACGGACGAGCAGGTCGCCCTCAAGCTCGCGCGCAGCCAGGCCGGGACCTGGCTGGTCACAGCGCTGCCCGACGCGTGAGCAGGGGGCGCAGATGAAGAAGGTCATGTTCGCTCTGACCAGCCTGGGCGGCCTCCTGCTCACCATCGTCATCGCCGCGGTCGTCGCGGTAGCGATGGCCGTGGGCAGCGACAACACCAGCGGCGGCATGGAGAACGCCGGCTTCGGCGGCGGCATCGCGGACAACGCACCCGTGCCCGCCGAATACAGGACGCTCATCCTCAACAACATCGGGAAGTACGGGTGCGCCGAGGTGACCGCGTCCTTGATCGCCGCGCAGATCTACAGCGAGAGCAGCTTCGACCCGACCGCCCAGTCCTTCGAGTGGGTGACCGACCCCAAGACGGGCGAGAAGGTCAAGAAGCCGATCGCCGATGGAATCGCGCAGTTCATCCCCACCACCTGGGCCGAGCACGGCGTCGACGGCAATGGTGACGGCGTCAAGGACGTCTGGAACCCCCAGGACGCCATCCCTGCGGCGATCGCCTACGACTGCTACCTCGCCAACCAGGTGAAAGACGTCGCCGGCGACAAGACCGACAACATGCTCGCGGCCTACAACGCTGGCCCCTACGCCGTGCAGAAGGCCGGCGGCATCCCGCCCATCACCGAGACCCGCAAGTACGTCAAGACGATCCGGGACCTGGCCGGGAAGTGGGCCGCCCTCGACAGCGGCGGGAACGTTCCCCTGCCCTCCGGATCGGGCGGCGCCGCGCAGGCGATCGCCACCGCCAGGACCGCGCTCGGCACGATGTACCAGTACGGCGGGGACTGCAAGCCCCCCTTCGACCACGCCCGGAACAACGGCTGCGACTGCTCCAGCCTCATGCAGTTCGCGTGGGCATCGGCCGGCGTAAACCTCCCCCGGGTCACCTTCGACCAGGTCAAGTCCGGTACGCACGTCAGCGACGTGTCCCGGCTGGCACCGGGCGACCTGCTGTTCACGCCCGGATCGGACGGCAGTGCCTCCGCCCCCGGCCACGTCGGCATGTACATAGGAAACAACGAGGTCATCGAAGCGCCGCGTACGGGAAAGCCCGTCCGCATCACCCCCCTGTCACAGTGGACCGGGTCCGCCGGTCCCATGAACACCGTCGTCGAGATGCGGCACGTCGGATAGTCCCCCGTGTAGGTTCCGGTTGACTTGTCATCAGCAGGTCATCTGCGGCAACTCAGCCGGACAACGTCCCATAGATCTTGCGTCTGTGCTCATTGGAGGCTCCCGTGACCGTGCCCGACAACTGGCCCGAGCCCGGTCGCTTCGATCACCACCTACTGATCATGCCTACCGTCCTACGGGATTCGCACCCGGGCGTAGACCCGGTCCGACTCGCCAACAGCGCTGCACGCAAGCAGCTGTTCGAGCCGCGTGCCGCCGGCAGCACCCCCAGCGGGATCAGTGAGTTGTCAATCTGACCGATCGGCCGGATGAAGTCACCGACAAGCCATCCGGACGCGTAAGGGCATCGCAGGCCGCGGCTGTGTAAGACGACGAGGCCGGCCGGAATCTACACCTCGACTGGAGCCGGGGTCCGCTCAGGCGGACCCCGGCTCCTTTGCTGTCCCATCGCGCTGCGCAGAACTTCTTTCCGCGGGCTGTCACACCCCGGGGCTCTTCCACACCTCTATGTGCATCCGCCGAACTCCGACCGATGCCACCTGGAGCCATCCCGTGTCCGAGCGCCTGAACACCGCCCCGCTCATCAGCAAGGCCGACCGCCGATGACGACCAACGACGTGATCGACGAGATCATCTCCGGCGTCGGCAACCTCCCCGAGCTCGCCCAGCAGGCCCAGTCCTGGGCCATGGGCAACCTGTGGTGGGTCGCCGCCTGCGCCCTCGCCGTCGCCGTCACCGTCAGCTCGGCGCAGCGGCTGATGAGCCGGTCCACGCTGAGCAACCGCACCGCGTTCGAGGTCCTCCCCACCAACGGCTTCGACCCGGCGCTCGAGGACGTCCTGCGCTTCGCGAAGCAGATCGCGCGGGCCCAGCGCAGCACGTCCCGCTGGGCGTTGCCGGCCCGCGGCACCGCGATGCGCGTGCGGTTGATGTCCGTCGGCGGTCCGCTGACCCTTCGCGTCGAAGGGCCCGCCCGCGCCACGACCGTGCTGCGCCACCAGGGCTACGCCCAGTGCGAGCTGCGCGCGGTCACCGGCCAGGAGAGCAAGCCCGAACGCCCGAAGATCCGGCTCGGCGTCCACAACGACGGCACCGGCGCCTCGACCGCCGCCGCCTGACCGTCCGCACGAAGGAAAACGATCATGAGTAACTCGTCCGACTCCGACGCGGCCGTGAGCCTGTCCAAGGACACCGCACCGGCTGCCGAGCGCCGACTCCACGTCGCGCGCGCCGAACTGGCCCTGGCGCTGCCGGACCACCTGGCCCTGCGGGACGTCCCGCTGAAGCCCGATCCGCTCGAGGCCCTGGCCGCCGCGGTCGCCGATGTCCGCGCCTCCCTCCAGGAGCGAGCCGACCTCGTCCTGGACCTGGTCCCCGTCGCCGAGGGCAAGGTCGCCCGCAGGCGCAGCCGGCTCCTGGCCGCGGCCCGGCGCTCGCCGAACGACATGCCGGCCATCCCCGGGATGCCGCGCCAGGGTGGGGGCGGCTCCGGCTTCAGCCTTGACCGGCTGTCCTCGATCGGTTCGGAGATCGCCGCCGAGATGCGCGGCGCCCAGGCCCAGCGTCCCGCCGCGGGCAGCCGTCCCCGGCCGCAGCGCATGCTCAACGCGACCGACATGAAGGCCGCGTTGGGGAAGTTCCACCCGGGCGTCAACCCGGTCTTCGACCTTCAGCTGCTCCTGCGCACCTGCTCCACCGACCCGCACCGGCCGCGCCTTCTGCTGGACCAGCTCCTCGCGGCCCTGGAGGGCTGGGCGGGCGACAACTACCTGCGGCCCGTCGGGCTGAACCTCGGCCTCACCCGGCTGCGCGCCGACTCGGTGTTCTACCGTCAGCACTTCGACCGTCGCTTCGAGACGGGGCTCTTCGCCCCGCGCCGGCGCGGGTGGGTGACCGGCGAGGAGATCGCCGGGCTGCTGAAGCCCCCGACCAAGCACAACTCGGCGGCGAACGTGATGCGCTCCGGCGGTGTGGTCCCGCCGCCCCACCCGGGACTGCCCTCGTGGACCGGCCAGCCCGACCTGTTGCCGCTCGGCTGGGTCTCCCGGCCCGGCGGCGGCGAGCGCCTGGCCGGCATCCCGTTGCGCTACCTGCTCTTCGCTCTGTTCCTCGGCAAGGCGGGCTACGGCAAGACGGAGATGTCCCTCGTCCAGGCCATCGCGCTGGCCCACAACGGGCACGGCATCTTGTTCCTGGACCCGCATGGGGACGGCTGGCAGCGGGCCCGGCCGTACCTCGCGCACCGTGAGCTCGCGCCGCGGATCTGGGAGATCGACCTGACTTCGCCCGACATGAACGCGATGGTCGCGTCCTGGAACCCGTTGTCGATGCAGAACCGCAAAGAGGAGGACATCCCCGACATCGTCCAGTACGTGGTCACGGGTTTCTCCAGCGCGCTGAACTGGAGCGACTCGGCGGGCCGTGCCAAGACGATCCTCACCCGCTCGGTCGAGTCGCTCGTGGAGCTGTCCCTGCTGCTCGCGAAGGCCGGCAAGCCCGAGCTCGCCCCGACGATCTTCCAGATCCGCACGATCCTCACCGACGAGGAGTGGCGCGACGCCGTCGTCCCCTATCTGTCGAAGAACCTGAGGGACTTCTGGGAGAAGACCTACAAGAAGTACCCGGGCGAGGCGACGCCGGTCGTCACCAACATCATCGAGCGCCTCGACAGCAGCAACGCCGTGAAGGCGTTCCTCGGGTCGTCGCTGTCCACCTACGACATCCGCACCGCCATGGACCAGGGCAAGGTCGTCTTCATCTGCCCGTCGGGCACGGGCGACACCGACCGGATCGTGTCGTGCTTGCTGATCTACGACCTGTTCCGCGCCGGCCTGTCGCGCCGGGACATACCCGTGGCGGACCGCAAGGACTTCTACTGCTTCATCGACGAGCTCACCGCGGTCGACGGGGCCAGCAAGGGCACCTTGGCCGCGATCGCCGAGCAGCTGAGGAAGTTCCGGGTCAAGCTCTTGGCGATGACGCAGATGGCGCAGCGTCTGACGCCGACGACCAGGCAGGGGTTGCTGCAGAACCTGTCGGTGCTCTCGACGACCGCCAGCGATGTCGACGAGGCGATGCTGGTGACCCGGCGCTGGGGCAAGAAGGTCGAGCCGGACACCATCACCGCCCTGCGGCCGTACAACTACGTGATGTCGGTGACCCTCGCCGACGGGCGCACCGACCCGTTCCGGGTGCGGGGTGCCAGCGTCGAGGAGCTGTACGAGGACTACCACCGTCCCGACGATCTGCCGAAGCTGTCGGCGTCCGTCGACCAGAACCTGAGCCGGCGCCCGGTCCGGGACATCCTCGACGACCTCCGCAGGCTCGACAACCGGATCATGCGTGCCCTCGCCTCGATCCAGGTGCAGCCGGACGATGACGACGACGTGCCCCGCGGCCGCGACCAGAAGCGCGCCGCGGACAACACCGAGGCCCAGTCCGAGGACGCGCCCGAGAACGGGCGGGTTCGGATCAGCAAGGACCCGGGCACCGTGATCAGCGGCTCGACCGACGAGGAACCGCCGTACGACGAGGAAGAGCCGCCGTACGACGAGGACGACGGCCCGGCCGGCGGCTCGGTGGTCGTATGAGCATGATCACCGATGCCCCTGCTCTGGGCGTGGAGCAGCGCGCGAGCTTCCACTCCATCGGCACCCGGGTGCTCCATGTGCTGTACCAGCACCGGGTGATGTCCACCGATCAGCTGCAGCGGCTGCTGCTGCCGGCGGCGAGCGCCTCCTACCTGCGTCGTCAGCTGCGCGGCCTCCTCGCGGCCGGCCTGGTCCAGCGCATCTGGGCCAGCCACCAGCCCCAGGTGGCCGGGCAGGGGGAGCGCAAGACGCGGCGTCCTACCAAGCCGCCGTACCTGTGGTTCCTGACCGAGGAGGGCGCGCAGTCCGTGGAGGACGGCGGGGAGCTTCAGCCGCGGCCCTACCGGATCACGCCGGAGGCGGTCGCCGGTGCCCGGCAGCTGCACACCCTGGCGGTCAACGAGACGGGCATCGCCTTCGCGAGGCACGCGGCTCGGCTGGGGCACGAGTGCGGGCCGCTCGACTGGACACCGGAGGTCGCCCACCGGATCCGGGACGGGCAGCGCCGTTTCGAGGACGACCACGTCATCAGCGACGCGGTGTTGAGCTACGTGCATGTGCGGCGGGGGCAGCGGGCGATGATGACGCTGTTCCTGGAGCTGGACCGCGCCACGATGACGGCTGCCCGGCTGGCGGCCAAGGTCGCGGCGTACGGCCGGATGCACGAGTACGTGCCGCAGCACCCCGACCGGGCCCGCCGGTCGGCGGCTTCGACCAGGCCGGCGTGGCAGTACACGTACCCGGTCTTCCCTCGGCTCCTGGTGGTGCTGGACGGCAGGCCCTCCCCCACGCTGCCCTCCCGTCTCGCCGCGCGGACCGAGGACCTCTACACCCTGACCCGGGCGGATCCGCGGCTCTCGCGTCTGGCCGGCCGGCTGTCGATCGGCGTGACCACGCTGCAGCTCTTGCAGGAGCGCGGGCCGTTCGAGCCGATCTTCACGCCGCTCCTGCGCGGCACCCCCGAGCAGCGGCCTCCGCTGACCGACCTGTACCTCAAGACCGCTCAGTGAGCCGGCGCGGCCCGCACGGCTGCGCCGCCACCGCACGAAGGACACCAGCTCATGACCATCGCCACGGTGGAAGACGCGCCGCCCGAGGGCGGCAGCATGATCCAGCTGACCGAGATCCTGCACCGCAGCGCCAAGTTGAGGCAGCGCCGCTTCGAGATGCTGCCGATGCGCGGTCCGGGCAGTCCGTTCACCGAGCCCCAGGGGCGAAAGCCCGGCGACGTGACCGCCCCGGAGGAGCTGTCCGACCTCATCTCGTCGATGTCGGTCGTGGGCATGCTCGAACCCGTCCTGGCGGAAGAGATCACCGTCGCCGGCCGCGCTCCGACCATCCGCCTGGTCACCGGCGAGCGCCGCCTGCGGGCCATGCGCTGGGGTGCCCAGAACCTGCCGGACAACCCGCACTTCGCGGCGCTGGCCGCCGTCGTGTGCCCGGGTCCGCTCAGCGACGAAGAGCGGCACATGTGGCGGTTTGTGGAGAATTTCGCCCGTGAGCCTCTGCGCCCGGGCGAGCAGGCCGCTGCCCTGATGTACCAGCGGTGCGCCGTGCTGGTCGGCAAACTGCTGCGGGCTGGCAAGCCCGTCCCTGGCCACGTCTACGCCATCACCGACAGCGTCGAACGCTTCAAGGCCCTGGAGAAGATCCGCGGCACGGACCAGAGCTGCGCGGCACCCTGGACCGAGGTCCTCAGCCGCCTCGGCCTACAGCTCACCGAGCGCAAGGCCACCGAACTCGTGCGCGCCTTCCGGGAGCTGCCCAGGGAGCTGACGGAGGAGATGGACGAGGAGGCCGTCCGTCTCAACACCAGGATCAAGTTCGCGGCGCTGCGCCGCGGGCGCGAAGCCGCGGCGGCCGACATCTGGGCGGCGCTGAAGAGCAGCAGCCGACTGCACCTGCTGCCCAGTGCCGTCGACATCGGCCTGACGGCACCGGAACTCGAGCCCGACGAGGTGATCGAGGCTGCGGAGGAACGCCTGGAGCGGGCCAACGACGGCCGCCGCCGCGCGCTCACCCGCGTCCCCGAGCCCCTCAGCCCCGCTGACACGGAGACCGACGGAGCCGACGACACCCACGAGCAGATCCAGGACGCCGGGCCCGACGGCGAGGTCGAGCGCGCAGCTGTCGCCGCCGTTCCCACTCCCCCCGCGCAGGACACGCCGCCGGCTCCCCCTCCGGCCCCCGCGGCGGACTCCCACGTGGTCCGCAGCGCCCTCGACGGACTCCGCGGCCTACTGGCCGAGGTCCGCGCGGGCCGGGAAGTCCCCCGGTTCGACCGCGGGTCGCTGCGCCTGGCGCTCCGCGAGCTCGAACAGCACCTGGCCGACGCCGCCAACCCCACTCCGATCCAAGAGAGCGAGACCGCCGCATGACCGCCGTTTCCCTTCAGATGCCCCGAGTCGGCCAGCCCCTGCCCCTGCCCGGTCGCGGCTGCGACTGCCGCAGCTGCGCCTTCTGGGCCGGCCCGGACGGTCGGGGAGGCCCGGCAACCGTCGAGCCGCTCTGCTCGGGCAGCAACTCGGACTGCTCGTACTGCAGCTGCTCCGCGACCGAGGCGGGCTCGCCGGCCGGTGCGTGCGGCGGCTGCCCGATCCGCTGCGGATCACGCACGGACATCTCGCAGTGGATGTCCGATGTCGGCGGCACCCTCACCTTCGACGACATCACCATCGACGGCGCCCTGCCCGAGCTCCCGGCCTTCATCCCGATGACCGACGGCTCGAACGTCACGCAGCTGGACGCCAGCCTGCGCTGGCCCGCGTACGGGGTCGGCCTCCGCCGGGTCTTCTCCCCCGACACCCACTCGATCTACCCGCGCTTCGCCGGCAAGCAGGCCCGTGAGGTCCTCGCCCTGCGCGAGGGCCAGAAGGCGGTCCTCGTCGGCTACGGAGAGGACCCGCTGGTCGAAGCGCTCTGGACGTACCGCAAGCGGGACGGCCTGGTCGAGGAGATCGCCGCCCAGGGCTGGGACCTGGTGCTCGCCCCGAACTATTCGATCTACGGCAACTGGCCGCGGACCGAACACCTGCTCAACATGCGCCGGTGCCTTCTGATCGCCCAGGAGCTCGCCGACGCCGGCGTGCCCACCGTTCCGAACATCTACTGGTTCAGGCTGGAGGACCTCGAGCGTTACACCTCCTGGATCGAGGACGCGCCGCCGCCGGCGATCGCCGTCAACCTGCAGACCGTCAGGGAGAACTCGAACTGGGACACGTGGGCGCTGCCCGGTCTCTACTGGCTCGCGGAGAACCTGCCGGCCGACATGCCGATCATCCTCACCGGCCTGTCGCGGATCGACAGGATCGCCCAGGTGGTCGCGCTCTTCGGCAACCGACTGACCCTGGTCAGCCAGAATCCCCACCAGTACGCCTTGCACGGCGCGATCATGACCGCGAACGGCCGTGAGGATGTCCACGCCCGGCCGGGCGACGCCTTCGCTTCCACGGTCCAGTTCATGGCCTCGCTCCTGCCGCCCCGATGAGCAGCCGTCGCACGACGGCCCCGCGCGGCACCTCTATCTGCCGACCCCGGGCCAGGGCTTCCAGTACCCGGCCTCGACCGGACACGTGCCACCACGGTCCGGCCGCGAACAGGCCTCAACGCCCGGCCACCGGCACCTCCGCCGAAAGGGACACCGACGATGCACGCGTACGACGCTCTCAGGGCCGTCCGGCCCGGATGGTTCAAGAACACCCCCGGCGGAATCGACATCGAGACCTCCCCTGACGCGGTCGCCCGCGCCGGAGGCGTCATCTACCAGGACACGAGGCGGATCGTGCTCTGCGACGCCGTGACCTTCCCCGGCGGCTGGCCCGGCACCTACCTGCGCACGATGAGCGCCTCCCCCCAACCCGGCGCCGCCGTCCTCCCGGTGCTCCCCGACGGCAAGCTCGTGCTCGTCGAGCACTTCCGGCACGCCACCCGGTCCTGGCACCTGGAAGCTCCCCGCGGGTTCGGTGCGGCGGGTCTGACCTCAGCCGACACTGCGGCCAAGGAGCTGGGCGAGGAGATCGGCGCGCACGCCCCCGAGTTGCTGGCCTTCGGCCGGGTCCACCCCGACACCGGCGCCCTGGGCGACGAGGTCCGCCTCTTCGTGGCGCTGATCGCTTCGGTCGGTGCACTCGCCGCATCCGAAGGCATCCGCAAGGCGCTCACCGTGACGTTCGAGGAGGCGGAAGGGATGGTCCGCGACGGCCAGATCACCGACGGCCTGACCATCGCCCTGTTGTACCGGGCCCGGCTGCACGGCCTGACCTCCCCTGATGCTCCCCTGTACGCCCGTGCGAAGCCTGCCGGCCGGCACAGGGCGGTGGCCGGCGTGTGATCGACCGCGCCGTGCCCGCTCCCGGAGCCGCCCGCCGACCGATCCCGGTCGGCGGGCGGTCGCGCTTCCCGGGGCGGGCGGAGATTTCTCCCCGGGTCTCGGTCACACGGAGGTCGGGTTCGACACCTCTATTCCTCGAACCCGGAAAAGGAGGGCTTCCGCCATGTCGACACCCCCCGAGCCACAGCCGACGAGCATTGAATCCGACACCGAGACCACCTGGAAGCTGTGGATCCTGATGGTCTGGCACCCCGCCCTGGGGATGCCCGTCGACCCCGTCGCCGTCCTCGCGCTGGACACCGCCGAGGACGCAGAGCCGGCGCAGCACGTTGTCTGGGTGCCCCTGGTCTACGACGAGGCCAACCCCTGGCGCGAGCGGCTGGCCGAGGGAGTCTCGCCCGAGCGGATCGCCCGGTGGGAGGCCGAGGCGGGCGCATGCCAGATTGCCGCGGCCGACCTGCCCGAGGGTGCCTTGGACCTGCGGCACGCCGCTGATCTCGTCCTGGACGAGCTCCTCGGCGAGGTCATCCCCGCGCTGCCTCCGCGGACCGGTGCGTGATGGGCACCAACTCCAAGAGCAGCCACGAGTCCTACGCCATCGCGCCGGCCAGCGCTCCGGAGACCGTCGAGGGGGGTGAGGACGTCGGACTGGCCGCCGCGCCGACGGAGCCCGAGCTCAGCGACGGCCTCGTCAAGGCCACGACCGACCTGATGGTGGCCATGGACAACCTGGACGCCTTCGCCATCGGCAACGGCGTGGCGACCGGCAACTACCCGGAGCTGCCCGACGACCCGGTCGAGCGGTACGACATCTTCGCCGACCAGATCAAGGCCGCTCGGGAGGCCATCGAGCAGATGAAGGAGGAGGGCGCCTCCGAGGAGGAGGTCAAGGCGCAGCTCGACGCCCTGCGCGCGCAGTCCTTGGCCTACCTCAACGCGCTCGATCCGGAAGAGCTGCAGCAGATCGCGGCCGCCAAGGGGTTCGAACACCCGGCCCTGGTCGGCCTGTCCGGGAAGGGCCAGCACCCCCTCGTCCATTGGCTCGACCCGTACTACAACGACGACATCCCGTCCAAGCAGAAGATCCAGGCCGCCGCGCAGAAGAGGTACGAGCAGCTCGCGGCCGGGCAGACGGTCGGCGGGATGACCCTGGCCGACCTCCAGCAGATCGAGGGCACCAGCGGCGCCCCCGACGCGCCAGTCGGAACGTGGGCCGCGACGCCGGACCAGTTCCAGGCCGCGGTGGACACGTGGTCCCAGGCGAGCCATGAGGCGGCCTACGCGAAGGGGGTGCTGGACAGCGACAAGCTGAAGAACCTCCTCGACGCGGAGAAGCAGGTCCTGACCGCGCACTCGCCCGACACTGCCGACCTGGAGAAGAAGAAGAACGAGATCCAGGTGTGGACCGGCGACCCCCTCGCGGTCGCCAAGATCAACCAGTCGACCGTGATGCCGCTGGTCCAGGACGCCCTGGCGTCGGGGGAGATGTCCCTGACCGAGGCCCAGCACCTCAAGCCGGTCGAACTGGTCGGGCTGCTGCGCACGGGGACGCCCGAGGCTGAGAAGGAGGCGCTGAAGGCGACCGCTCAGGCCCGGAAGGACCAGCTCAAGGCGCTCGACAACGCCCTGGACGTCCACCAGGGCGGCAAGCAGGACATCCACACCGAGCTGACGCTGCCCGACCTGGCCAGCAGCCCCGAAGCCGCCGCCCAGGTCGCCTCCTGGGCGAAGAGCACCGGCGAGCTGCACACGCTGCAGCAGGACGCGCAGGGGTGGATCCACGAGACCCTGCAGTCTCCCGTCGACATCGGCTTCGCCAACCCCGCGCTCCTCAACACCCACCAGGTCGACCCGAAGGCGCTCACCACCGAGTTCAACGCCTGGGCGAAGAACCAGAAGGTCGGTGATCTGCGCGCGGTAGCCGGCGAGCTGGGGATGCCGGACCCGGGCAAGGCCAACCGCGCCCAGCTCCAGGGCTACATCGCCGCAAGCTTCAACCCCACGCTGGACAAGGACGCGATCAACGCGAAGGTCCAGGCGACGGTGGCCAAGAAGCAGGCAGCCGCAGCCGCCAAGGCCGCAGCCCCGCTCGCCTCCGACGAGGCGGTCAACGCCCTCAAGTCCAAGCTCGCGAGCAGCACGGGCACCACGTCCGCCCCGCCTGCGGGTCCTGCGGGCGTCGGCGGGCTGACCCAGGAGAGCAAGGTCGAGGCCGCGATCAAGATGGGCGCCAGCCCCGTGCAGGCGCAGCAACTGGCCCAGGCCGCCACGGCCGGACCGAAGAAGCCGATCCCGAAGGCCCCGAAGAAGCCGGCCGCTCCGGGATCGTTCAACGGCAAGGTCCAGGCACTGATCGCCGGCCTCCAGCAGGTCAAGGCCACCTCCCAGGACGTGCCGGCCCGAATCGACTCCGACGTCGTCGGCTCGTGGAGTTTCGGCGCCGGCACGCCCGCCAACCTCGGCGGCACCTACAGCAAGACGCTCCACTCCGCGCCGGACGGCTCCAGCTGGCTGTTCAAGGCCGACCACAACGGCGGGGTGATCGCCCACTCGGAGGCAGCCGCCTCCCACGCTCTCTCGCTCGGCGGCGTCCCCGCCGTCCCGGTATACGTCAAGAAAGTCGGCGGCAAGGTCGGCAGTGTCCAGCCGATGCTCAAGGGCGCCAGCCACTTCGCGTCAGACCCGAACAAGTGGTCGCAGCCGGACGTCGACTCGATCGTGCGCTCCCACGTCGGCTCATGGATCGTCGGTGACCACGACGGCCACCAGGCCAACGTGCTGCGGACCGCGTCGGGCGGCCTGGTACAGATCGACAGGGGGCAAGCGTTCAAGCACTGGGGCAGCGACAAGCTCTCCCTCGGCTATGCCCCCTCCGGTGGAGGGTCGTACGACCCGGTCCACCAGAAGCTCTACTCCGCGGCACTCAGCGGCGGCCTGGCCGACGGCGTCAAGGTGAACCACGCCGTCGTGCAGCCTGTGATCAAGAGCTTCGAGGCGATCCCGGACAGCCAGTGGCGCTCCATGCTGCACTCCACCGCGTACGAGGGCGCGAAGGCCGGCAGTGGCGTGCACTGGGTGCCCGCGATGCGCAAGCAGGCCGCCAAGAAGCACGGAATCGCGGCCGCGAAGGTCAGCACGGAGCAGATCGCCGAGGCGTTCCTCGACCACGCCGTCGAGCGCAAGCAGAACCTCCGCAAGGCGTTCGCGGAGTTCTTCGTCAAGGACTTGAAGATGCCGCAGGCGGCGTCGCTGAAGCACGGAGCTGAGTGATGGGCACCAACTCGAAGAGCAGCCACGAGTCCTACGCCGTCTCCCCGACGGTCTCGACCGAGGCGCCACCGGCGCCACCGAACCTCTCGGCTACCGGCCCCGAGCCAGTGAGCGAGATTGACCCGGCGCTGCTGGCGTCGATGCTGATGCCCGACTTCACCAGCGAGGTGCCGCTAGCCGAGCAGGGCGGCGTGTGGACCACCGACGGTGAGCCGGTGCTCGGCGGGCAGGCGGGCGGTGAGATGCCGCCGACCGCAGCGCCCGAGGAGCAGCAGCAACCGGAGGCCGCGGGCGCTCCCGTGGACGAGGCTGATGAACACGAGGTGCACGAGCCGGCCGAGGAGGAGGTCGCCGCCCTCACCCCCGCCGCCGAGGAGGAAGCCGAAGGCACAGCCGGAGCCGGACCCGCGTTCGAGGAGGAGACCGAGGACGAGCCGGCGGAGGAGCCGGAGGACGTCGATCCGCCGCTGACGCCCGTTCCGGACGCTCCGGTGGCCGGCGCAGCCCTCGGCACGCCGATTCTGGTCGGAGGAGAGGACTTCCTCAACTCGCAGGCGGCGCTGGTCTCCTACCTCTCCCCCGACGGGCCCCGCGAGGTGCTGCTCGCGCACGTCAGCGAGGAGGCCGAGGGCAAGCTGCTCGACGCGCTGAGCGTGTCAGGAACCAAGATGGTCGACGTCCAGGTCGAGGAGGAGACCAAGGAGCGGCTGGCGCTGGACAAGAAGGCGAAGCTCGCCGAGCTGGTAACCGCGGCGACGACCTCGGTGCAGCACAAGCTCAAGGGCGGCGGCCCGATGTCGGAGGCCTCGATCCAGAAGCACCAGAAGGCCCTCGACGCGGTGAACGCGGTACTTGCGTCGCCGAACCTGACGGACGACGAGAAGGCCATGGCCCAGTACTACCTGGACCAGGTCAACACCGTCGGAGAGAAGATCCAGAACGGCGGTGCGCCGATGGCGCACTTCGATGCGCACGGCCTGCCGGTCACCAAGACGGTGACCAAGCAGATACCGGCGCCGGCGGACGAGCCGGAGCCGGGAACGCTCACCGCGCAGCTGCGTGACGCCAGCCGCATCAAGGCCTCGCTCGACGGGGAGAGCGGTGAGTCGTCCTGGGACGGGAAGAGCCGCAGCAAGGCGAACGGGAAGGAATACGCGATCGACCTGGGCGACGGCTGGAGCGCGGTGTACCGGCCGTACGCGGCCAACGACCCGCACAGCACCGAGTTCTCGATGCGCGGCCAGCTCGAGGTCCACGCGCCCGTCGGCGCCGGTCACGGCAAGCAGCTCGTCGACCGGCTGGAGCAGCTGCACCTGGTCAACGCCCCGATGACGGCCGCCGAGGGCGAATGGACCTACCTGTCCAACAATGTGACTGCGCAGAACCTGGCGACCGCTCCCGGGATGAAGGCTGCCTTCGAGGAGGCCAAGGGGCTGGAGGACCTGCAGGTCCAGGAGATCGTGCACCAGCGCGCCGAGTCGCTGATCGGGCTGGGGGAGGACGAGCTCCACTACCAGGTCAAGCGCATCCAGCTGGAGGCCGCGCAGAAGGTCCTGCCGAAGAAGGTGAAGGTGCTCAGGGAGGCCGTCGCCAAGGCGACCGGCTTCGACAGCGGGGACGCGCTGGCGGCCAGCTCCGGGTACGACCCCACGCCGGCGACGTCCGGTGGCTGGCTGACGTGGTCCCGGTTCGACGTCACGGGCAAGACGGCGCAGATCAAGGAGGCGTACAAGGGCCGGTCGCTGACGCACAGCATCGGCAGCGGCGACATGGTGGCCCTGTTCGGCACCGGGGTGCTGGCTTCCACGGAGAAGCGCGCGGTCATGGGCATCGGCGGCGGTGTCGGCATGTCCGAGCAGGCCGACAAGTACACGGGCGGGGCGAACTCCGTCTTCCTCCGCGTCTCGAGCACCCCGGGGTCGGGCTACGGCGGCCAGCTGATCTGGGACGACCCGTCCGTCCTGATGCGCCGGTCCGACTACTACGCCTACAACGGCGACAAGTACGGGGTCAGCCCGGACAAGAAGAAGGCGTCGGGACTGACCCGCGATCCCCTGAAGATCGCCACGCACAACGCGTCCAACAACGAAATCATGTTCCGCGACGGCATCGACCTGTTGGGCAAGGAGGCGCCCAGCCGCATCGTCTGCCACTACGCGCACCAGCGCACGGCGCTGCTGGAGTCGTTCAAGGCCCGCGGCATCACCCACCTCGGCGGCAAGCCCGTCGAGGACGTCGTGAAGAGCAACCACTGAGGCCACCGGCCCACCCGTCCAGAAGGAGAATGTCCGCATGAGCACTACCTGGCAGACCCGGCTCGCTGAACTCATCGCCGGCCGTCACAGCAGCAGCGGGGATCCGGTCGACGCCGGCGCACAGCTCAGGGTGTTCGACGACGAGGGCGCCGAGGTGTTCCTGCAGGCTCTCGCCCGTCACCACCGCGTCGACGAGGACGACCCGCAGTTGATATGGATACGGCCGCTCGTCGGCGGAGCGGAGTCTGCGGACCTCGGCTACCTGTTCAACCTCAGCGCGACCCGGCGCCGGGGGCTGAGCTGGACGCAGGGCCGACTGGAGGAGAACGGCGACGTCGTACTGCTCCTGCAGTCCGGCGAAACCGCGATCGTGCAGCCGGCCGAAGGCGACCTCCTGGCCGAACTGCAGCGCTGGGACCGCTTCACCGACCGGCTCACCCGCGAGGAGGAAGCACAGCTCGACGCCCTGGACTCCGACTCGTGGTACGGGCAGTTCTCGTGACCGCGGCCACGGCAGCCGGTCGGCCCGCAGCGTCTTGGCATGATGGTCCCGCCGCCGGCAGCTCGCCGGCGGTGCTCCGCCGGCGCCCGGGCCGGCGCCGAAGGAACAAAGGGGGTGCCAGCATGCGGACCACGCGACGCGGCGTCAGCAGCTTCGACGGCCGGCTCCTGGCGCAGGCCCGCGGTCGGCGTGGATGGACCCCGAGCGAGCTGGCCTCCGAGATCGCCGTCACCGTGACGGTCCTGAACCAGTACGAGGCCGAGGAGCGCCTGCCGGACCCGGGCACGCTCTCGCGCTTGGCCGAGGTCCTCGACTGCCAGGTCGCCGACCTGTGCCGGCCGACCGTCGTGACACTGCGGGAGCTGCGAGAGCGCTCGGGCGCCAGCCAGCCGGCGGCGGCCGCGGCCGCGGGGCGCAAGCGCAGCACGTACGCGATGCTCGAGCAGGGACGCACCAAGACTTTGGCAGCGCAGGCGGCCGAGGGCCTCGCCGCGCTCTTCGGAGTGGAACGCGACGCTGTGGAGGCCGCCCATGCCGCGTCGGTGGCCGGCCAGGCGTCTCGGCCGGTGCCCCTCGTCCTGGAGGGCGCTCTTCTGGAGGGCCTAGCGGGCCACTTCGGGATGGCCACCGAGGACCTGCTCCACCTGGCGCAGCGCCTGGCGGCCGGCGAGGGTGGTGAGTCCCGGTGACCTACCACCGCGGGCACCCGCTGACCGTCGCCCGGCACGAGGCCCTGCTCAGCCGACTCCCTCCCTGCGAGGTCCAGCTGCCGGTCGACACGCGTTGGCTCCGGGGGCGCGCCGAGCTGTTCCGCCAGGCGGCGGAGCGGCCGTTCACCCTCACCTTCGACACCGCCTGGTACGCCGAGGTCACCGGTCTGGCCTTCCATCCCCACTACGTTGCCCAGGTCTACCGGGGAGAGCCCGGCGCCCGTCTGGCGACGCCGCTCATGGTGATGAACCTGAGCATGGTGGCGACGAGGGGGGACGCCGACCGCGCGCTCGCCCACGAGTGCATGCACTTGCGGGTTCCCTCCTACGGGCACAAGCGGGAGGCCTTCGCCTGCGCGCAGGAGATCTTGGACCGGGTCGGTTCGCTCGCCGCATAGCCGGCGCGGCACCCCCGCGCTCAGTGGCCTCCAGTCGGCGGAGGCCATCTGGCGTGGCCCAACTCCTGGCCGTACGGACCCGACATCGGCGGAGACCGGCGGAAAGCACAGCCCCGCATGTTGCTTAAGTCAACGAGTGTGCGTATAGTCATTGTTGTGAGGGCGGGAGAACACCTCACAGCGAAGACCACTCTGTAGGAGCCGCCTCGCGCGGCTCGCCCCTCCGCCACTCCCCCGGGCGGCGGGGCCACGAGGCCCGGACCAGGCCGCCCCTCCCAGCCGGTCCGGGCCTCGCCCCCCTTCTGCGATCCGTCGAGGAGACGACATGCCCGGAACCATCAGCCCTGATCTGGATGCGATAGAGGACGCCGCCCTCCGGGCCGCCATCGCCCGCGCGACCGGCCCGGAAAGCGGCATCCCTTCCGGCCCGGAGCCCACGATCCTGGACTCGGACTCCGAGCTGAAGGGCGTAGCCGCACTGCTCCGCCACCGGCTGGGGCTGGACAACAGCATCCGACTGAGCGTGTACGAGGACGCCAACCACCCGTTGTTCCCCGGCGCGCAGCACTACCGCGCGGGCCGCGTCCAGCTCTCGCACGGCCGACGGAGCTACTTCTTCATCGCCGCCTACGAAGCCGGGTCCGCCCGGCTGGCCTTCAGCGTGATCGCGCCGTGCTACGCCTGCCTCTCTCCGGTCCCCTCCGTCGCGATCGACTCCCTGGCGGACTTCGGTGACTTGCTCATGGCCGCCCGGGACCAGCGCGAGGCCCCGCAGTTCCGCTCCTCGCCCGTCCACCGTGCCCATTGCCCGGTGCGCGGCGACTGACCGGCTCGCCCCCGGCGCCGCCCCCGGCGCCCCGGTACATCCCTGGTGCCCTCGGCTCTTCGAGCCGGGGGCACCCTGCATGAACGGCGCGCCGCACCCCCTACGCCGGCGCATCCCATCTGGTGTGGAACCCGTCCCGGCCGCGAGCACCGACCTGTCCCAGTCGCGGACTCGAGCCGACGTCGCCCGCCTCCACAAGAAGCGAGAGCAGCAGTGAACCCCTCTGCCCCTGCCACCGTCGTTGTGCATGTGAAGGCGGCCCGGACCGCCCTCTACGACCTCACCCTCCTCCTGAGCCTCCCCGGAGGTTCGAGCGCCGATCCCGCGGCGATCCGCCGCTACGTCGAAGACCTCCAGCCGGGCGTCCTGGCCGCCGCGTGCACCGACACCACGCTGGACCGGATCACCGACGTCGCGCTCGTCGACATCCTCGGCATCGAGCCGTCAGGCCACGGCGCCGACACGGGAGCCCGCGATGACCGGTGACTCCCACGGCTCCTTCGGCCTCGTACTGCTCGACCCCAAGGCCCGGACCGGCGCGCCATCGGATGACGGGTTCCGCGAGCGGCTGGCCGACTGGCTGCTGTTCATGGTTCCGATGTTCATCGCGGAGCAGCGGAACGCTACTGCCGACGAGATCGACCGTGCCCGCTCCGACGCTCTGGAGCAGATCGCCTCCCATGGCGACGACCTCCAGTTCGGAGGCAGGCACCAGAGCTCGTCCCGGACCGCACTGGCCAAGGGCTTCGCCGTCCTGGCCCGCGCCGAGGGCGGGGTCACCGCGCTCGGCGTGCACGCCTGCACCGCCCCGCACCCCTACTGCCCCGGCGAGCGAGCCACCACCCCCGACCTCCGAGAGACGATGAAATGACCACCACGCTTGAAACCGCCCCGGCAAAGAAGAAGCCTGCCGAGAAAAGGCTTCTCACGCAGAACTCACAGCTGCGCAAGGAGGGTATTTTCAACTGGACCCTACCGGCTTTCGTCATCAAACTTCCCGACGGCAAGAATTTTAATGTGTGCAGTCAGGCCGGCGCGTGTGCATCTCTTTGCTACGCCCGGGTCGGGGCCTACAGGTTCAGCAACGTCCGTGCTGCGCACATTCGCAACCTTCTCCTGTGCCGGGATTCTCCGAAGGAGTGGGAGGAGCGGATGGCGAAGGAGTTGACGCACTCCCGCTACAACGGGAAGTGGATTCGCTTGCACGATTCCGGAGATTTCTTCTCGGACGATTATCTGATGGCATGGATGCGCATTATGAGGGGGGCGCCGAACGTTCGCTTCTACTGCTACACCAAGGAGATTTCCCGATTCCGGCGACTGGTCGAGAACGACGCCCCAGACAATTTCCTCTGGTGCTATAGTCTCGGCGGGCGCGAGGATCACCTCATCGACCTCAAGAACGAGAGGCATGCCGACGTATTTCCCGATGCGGAGGCACTCATCGCCGCCGGGTACTCCGACCAGACCGAGTCCGACCTCCTTTCGGTGCTCAGTGATTCACCCCTCGTCGGAATTCCAGCAAATCGGATTCCGCATCTTCTCAAGCTCCAGGGCGCGGACACATTCTCCAGCCGTCAGCGAGCCCTGGATGCGAAGAAGAATCAGCGCGCGACCGAGAAAACATTCCGCCTGGCATCGTGACCGGATGCCCGACAGTGGCGCGGGGCGGGTCCAGCACTCAGCTGGGCCCGCCCTCGCGGCGTTCCGCACCGCGCGGGACACGCCACCCCGTCGCGTTGCGGAAGTCTATGAGTTTGGGTAATCTCTCCGGCGAGGTCGCCCCCTGCGGCACTCGGCCAGCACACAAGAGCTGCCGGCGGATGGACGCGCCGGCCGTGACGACAGACAGAGCCCGGTCGCCCCCGTGGGCGGTCCGGCACTACCGCCGGCCCAGCTGGCCCCGATGGAGCGATCATGATTCCCGCAGGTTACGAGCGCAAGCACACCAACTTCGACAGGATGGCGGCGCGGTACAACGTAGACCGGACGTCCGCCGCCAAGTGGTCCCAGGAGGAAGGCTTCCCCGACGTCCTCTTCACGGCCGGCCAGGGCGGACAGCAGATCTACGACGACGACGAGGTCGACGCGTGGCTGCGCGAACACCACTTCGGCACGTGGGTGCAGTCCCAGCAGGGCAAGAAGAACCCGTTCGACCTGCCCAAGGGCGGTCCTCGCGATCTCCTGACGCTGCGCCGCATCGGCGAGCTCGAGGGCCGGGCCCTGAACCGGGACGCCACTCCGGTCGCCACCCTGCGCAGCTACCTGTCCCCGTCCAAGGGGATCCTGGCGCCGGCCGACCGCACCCCCGACGATGGCGGCCAGCCGACGGTCACCGAGCCGATGTGGTTCCGTGAGACCGCCTACGCCTACATCACCCGGCCGCGGCGCACGCGCCGAACAGCGGCGCGCAAGGAGGAAGCCGGCCAGCAGCCGGCCGCGCCGAAGCCGCATGCCGATACCGGCGACCTGCTCGACCTGGACCTGCCGGCCGGCGCCGACACCGACCTGTTCACCCTGCAGGAGATCGGCAAGCTCGACGGCGAGGCCCGCAGGCGGGGCAAGGCCACCACCGTCGGCACCTTGAAGAACTACCTGTCGCAGAAGCTGCTGGCGCCGGCCGACCGCACCCCGGACGACGGGCAGGAGCCGGCCGTCGACGAGCCCAAGTGGTACCGCTCGACCGCCTACACCTTCATCCGCCGCCCCGGCCGCCTGGGAGCAGCCGTACGTGCTCCCCGCCGGGATGCCGAGGATCCGGGGCCGCTGCGGGACGATCTGAAGCTGCCGGCGGGCGCGGACACCGACCTGTTCACCCTGCAGGAGATCGGCAAGCTCGACGGGAAGGTGCGCGGCCGAGGCAAGGCCACCACCGTGGCGTCGATGCGGACGTACCTGTACGGCGGGCTGCTGGCGCCGGCCGACCGCACCCCGGACGACGGGCAGGAGCCGGCCGTCGACGAGCCCAAGTGGTACCGCTCGACCGCCTACACGTTCATCCGCCGCCCCGGCAAGCTCGGTGGAGCCCGCTGATGGCAGACACCGCTCCCGCCTTCGCGGTCGGCAACCGGCACGACAGGACGGTGAAGTAGTGAGCACCAGCAAGCCCCCTGCTGCGCGGCTGACCCGCGCGGGGATCGGGGAGACCTACGGGGAGGGCGAGCGGACGGTCGACGCCTGGGTGAGGTTGCTGAACTTTCCCGCCCCTGGCGCTGACGGGCAGTGGGACGCGGAGCAGGTCGACGCCTGGGTCAAGGTCAGCCGGCCGCAGTCCTGGCCCGGCCGTGCCGTTGCCTCCGCGGTGGAAGCCCCTGCGACCGCGCAGGCGGAGGCCGCCGGCGCGGCCGGGGCGGAGGAGGCCACCGAAGAGGACGAACTGCTGGGGAAGTCCGGCCTGGCGCTGCGGTACAAGGTCTCCGAGACGACGGTGGACACCTGGACCAAGGTCGAGGGCTTCCCGGACGAGGCGGAACCCGGCCGGTGGCGCTCCCACGAGGTCGACACCTGGGTCGAAGAGCACCGGTCGCACGTCTGGGCGGAGTTCAAGGGCGATGGGCCCAAGGTTGTCATCCCGCCTCCGGAGGGCAACCCGAAGGACCTCTACGACATCAGCGGCTACGGAATGATCCTCGGCAACGCGACCCGGGGCGAGCCGCTGCCCCGTACGACGGCGCAGAACTACAAGCGGCAAGGCCACCTGGAGCCACCGGACCGGACCCCGGGGGACCGGAAGCGGCCCGAGGTGTTCGAGGACATGTGGTACCTGGAGACGATCACCAGACACGTGTACTCCCGCAGGGGGCAGGGACGGGTGCGTGCCGGCCGGACGCGGCGCACGACCCGGAAGAAGAGCTGACCGGCTGGGCGGCGGGTCATGGAAACGGGGTGTGGGCCCCCAGGGAATCCCTGGGGGCCCACACCCCGTTTCAGCAGCTCAGCCGCACTGGTTTCAGCGACGGGGGATCAGCTCGCGCCACCGCGACCGCCGAGCCGGAGGGAAGGCGGCCCGCTGGGGCTCCTCACCGGCCAGCTGGAAGACCGCGTCGAGCATCTCGGGGTGGTTCGGCAGCGTCCAGTAGCTGCCGAGTGCCCGGTTGACCTCCCGCAGCCCTTCCAGGGGCGGCACCCCGTCGGCGAGGTGGCTGTACAGGGCCGCGATCGCGGGGGTGCGGCTGCGTCCGGCCACGCAGTGGAGCAGGACCCGCTTGCCCTCCTGCCGGAGTCGCAGGACCTCCCGCGCGGCCTGGTCGAGGGTGAAGTGGAGATGCGAGTTCGCGCCGGACTTGTCGACCAGCCAGACCCGGGAGTGCTCGACATCGGCCCCGGTCAGGATCGGGTCGGAGCCGATACGGCACAGGGAGACGACCGCGTCGACCGGCGCGGGACCGGTGTACTCGGTCAGGGCCAGGTTGCCCAGGAAGAGCCCGGGGTCGCGGGGGTGCCGCACGGAGAACGCCTTGCCCGAGGAGAGCGGGGTGGTGACCCGGGGCGCGGAAGGCCAGCCGTCGCGGTCGCTCTGCCCGGCGCGGGCCGTCAGCACAGCGAGACGGACAAGGTCGGCGCTGGTGTTGGCGGGCCAGCCGTGGACCTTTCGCTGCCAGGCCAGCGGGATGGCCGAGCAGCCCCAGCGCGCGCCGAGCAGTGCTCCGGTGATGGCGGCGACGGTGTCGGTGTCGTTCCCGGTCCGTACGGCGGCCTCCAGCGCGAGCTGGAAGTGCTGAGCGGCAAAGCTGCCCTGTTCGGGCAGGTCCTCGGGGACCGGGGTGCGGGTGATGGCGGACCATGCGGCCTGGAGGGCTTCGACCACCCAGCCGTTGCGCCGGAAGTGGCGCGGCGGGTGGGCCTCGGCCGTGTCGAGCCGGGCCGCCCAGACGGCGCGGCGCTCCTCGGGCAGAAGGTCAAGGCCTTCACGGACACCCTCGAACGTCCCGGTCAGGACGGCGGTCCTGATGCCGGAGCACCACAGGATGCACGCCTCGGCGCAGTCGGGGTCGGCGTGCGTCAGCTCGCTGACCAGCCTCGCGGCCTCGGCCATGGCCGTCACGTCGTCCAGGTAGGCGAGCGCGACGGCACCGGTCCTCATCAGCGAGCCGTTCCCGGCGCTGCTCTTCGGGTTGGCGGCCGCGTACCGGCGGGAGACGGTCAGCATCACCTCGGAGGGTGAACTCCCCTTGCCGCGCGCCGTGGCGCTCAGGACACTGCGCGTCTGGTTGCCCACGTCGGCCGGTCCGCCGCCGTACCAGCGGAGGAAGTTCGTGGCGATCGCGTCCAGTGCTTCGGGGGTACGCAGATCGGCGCCGGTCGCGGCGACCTCGGCGATGCACACGTGCATCTGGGTGTCGTCGCTGTACTCACCGGGGGCGAAGTTGAAGGGGCCGCCGCCCTTCATCTCCGGGAACTGGCTGTCGCTCATGCTGGGCTTGAACTCGTACGGGACGCCGAGCGCATCGCCTGCCGCCGCGCCCAGGATGACGCCGGCGGCGCGGTCCATGGCCTTCTCGTCCAGGCGCGGCGCGAGGTCGGTGGTTGCGGGCCACGGTCCGAGGTCGGCGTAGGGGCGGGGGGAGCCGGAGGAGGAAGGCATGGGGGTCTCTTTCTGCGGGGCCGCTGGGGCCTGGGGCGGCGACCGCACGTGGGCGGAGCCGGGGAAGGAAGGGGGCGCGGCGCGGGAAGCGGCCGGGCTGGCCGCGAGCTGCCGCCGCGACGTATTGACAAGTTGTCATAGCGTCACAGTGCACGTCAAGGGCATTGGCGAAGTTGCGTAAATCTATGAGTCTGCGTATGGTCGAGAACGTCCGGAACGGCGAAGAGCTCCCGGATGCCCCTGTAACTCAGCGGAGCGGGCTGCGGCTTGCAGATCCGCGACCGGCAGGTCGGCTACTCCCGGGGCGTTCTCCCCCGGCGTCCGGCCGGAGCCGTGCCGCACCGAGATCACCCGGAGTACGTCATGCTCGTCCCCGACCTGGCCCGGCTCGTCCGCGAGGCAGACCGCGACCAGCTCGCGGCCGCTGTCCAGACGGCCGTTGACACCGTCGCCTGGTACACGCCGGCCTCGAAGCCCGACTACGAAGACACCGACCACAGCATCGCCCGCAGCGAGGCGAAGGCCGAACTCGCCGCAGAGGTCGTGGACTCCGTGGTGCTCGCCCTGAGCGCGAGCGTCATCACAGACCCCGCGGGCGCGGGGCGCAGCATCGCGCACCCGGAGTCGCCCAGCCCCTCGACGGAGGAACGACCTTGACCGCCCACTGGCGATCCATCCCCATGCCGCCGAACATCGCGCGGCTCCCGCGCAACACCGCCGGGCGCCCGGTCCCCAGAAACACGCCCTGGCACGAGCCCGCCACCAGCGGTGGGCAGCTGGCCGTCAGGTCCAGCGTCGAACTGGGCGAGCACGTGGTGTGCCCGTGCGAGCCCGGTCGTGGAACGGCCGCCTTCGGCGACCAGTGCCCGCCCCGCCAGAGGGAGTTGATGTCGCAGCGCCTCTGCGGGATCTGCGGAAGAGCGATCAAGGCGACGAGCCGCCTGGTGTTCATCGGCGGCCCGAACGCAACCGTCTACATCGAGCCCCCGGTCCATCCCCGGTGTGCGGCGTACGCGCTGATGGTCTGTCCGACGCTGGCGGCGGCCGAGGACGTCGAGCTGACGATCGCCCGCACCTACAGCCTCCGCGAGCGCCGCATGACCGGGGTCTCCGCCGAGTACACCCTCATCTACGACCTGTTCCCGTACGGGGACCCCGCCGCCCGCCGCAGGGGGCCGCTGGACTTCTACCTGGCCTTCCCCGAGGGCGCCCACCGGATCGCCGCCAAGGAGTGGCTGGCCGGTCACGCCCCCACGCTGTAGCCCGCCACCGAACGAGCGCGCAGGCGCCCCGATGACGAGAGAGCCATGACGTGCAAGTGCGGGGCCCGTACGTACGAGGGCCACCTGGCGAAGACGCGGGCCGGCTACCCCGGCCACGCCTACCGCGGCACTGTCTGGCGGCCCGGCCCCTGAAGGTCCGCAGCCGCCCCGATCGAGAGGAAGTACCGAACGATGCGAACCCCCGCCGACTCCCGCGCGGACGCCCAACGCCTGATCAACGCCCTGGCCGCCCCCTTGCCCCGGGACGACGCGCGCCGCGCCGACGCCGTGCAGGCCGCCCTCCTGGACAGCGGGCTGTTGAACCGGGACGACCTCGGCAGCTCTCCCGCCGTCGCGGCCGCCGCCCGGGACGGCCTCACCGGCCTCGCCCACCTCCTGGACGCCCGCGTCCAGGGACAGGGAGGAGGCCGGCTGCTGCTACTCCTCCTCGCCGAACGCGAGCGGTTCACGCCGCACCCCGCGCCTGACGAAGTCGAGCTCCGTATCCGGGTGGCAGCCGGCGCCCTGTTGCACCTCGGCCTGTGGCACGTTGACGACACGCTGCGGCTCCTGGGCGGAGCTCTGCAGGTCCACTCCGAGGAAGCGCGTGATGCCGCAGGCGGCGATGCGCCGCCCCCGGCTCCCGCGGCCGCTCTCGTCCCGGTCACGCCGGGGCTGAGCTCGGACGGCGGGGAGCTGCACCTGGCCGTCGGGGCGTTCGACGCCGACGGCGCCCTCTCCGTCTGCGGACAATGGCTGTCCAAGCGAGTGGCCGACGACCCCAGCGGCTCCGTCCCGCGCAGGTGCGGCACCTGCTTCGGCCTTTCCGCGCAGGGTCCGGCGCTCATCTTCACCGGCGAGGAACACGACGCGTGGACCGCCTTCACCGCGGCCCACCGCGGGGAGGAAGCGTGAGCGCCGACTCCGGCTCCGCGATCGAGCGCCGCCTCGCCGCTCAACTGCCGGACCCGATCGCCGCCCGGCCGAAAGACGCGCGCGGCTATCCGATCAGCTTCGTCACCGCACTGGGGGCCGGCGGGACGCCGGACTTCACCGAGCTCGACGGACCCCGGCGGGCCAAGGCGATCATCGAGCACCTGTGCGGCCTGTGCGGGCAGCCGCTGCCGCTGGTCCGGGCGGTGATCGGAGGGCCGCAGGTGGTCGAGCACCACCTCGCGATGGATCCACCGATGTGCGTACCGTGCGCGGTCTTTGCCGCCACCCACCCCGTGGCCGGCTGCCCGTTCCTGCTGAATCCGAACGCGCGCTACCGCAAGGACCGTGCCACCCGGCCGTCGTCACCTCTGGTGGCGCAGGAGAGGCCGCAGCGCATGTACCTGGCTCGCACCTTCGCCCATGAGGCGATCCGGCTGGCGCTGCCCGACGGATCGGAGGAGGTCATGGCGCGGTGTGCTCGCTGGACCGGCCTGGAGGAGATCCGCGCCGGGCAGCTGGTCGACGCACGGCACGTGATTGCTTAACGCTATGATTCCATCTATTGTCATGACGTCGGTGGCAGCACGTGCCCCGCCGCTCGCCCCCGCGCTCGCCGTCCACCCCCTGGAGTACGCCATGCCGAGCCCCGTCATGTCCGAAACCGATGCGAACAGCCTCCTCGACCTCCTGCGCAGCGCCCCCTTCTCCGCCCCGTACCTCGGCGAGACCATCGACTGGATCCGCCGCTCGGTGCAGAAGGAGGCCGAGCAGGCCCGGGGCTTGTTCGACGTCGATGTCGAGGCGCTGCGCCGCCTGGACGCGTACGTGACGGGCCTGGGTCCGGGCGCCGCCGAGCTCGGGCGCAGGCTCTCGGATGCCCGCCATGCACTGGAGGCCGTCCGACACGACCACTACCTCTGGCTGACGGTCGGCCAGGGCGCCAGCGGCGGCACGGCGCAAGTCTCCCGCCGCGCGGAGCTCCTCAAGCTCGCCACCGCCGTCGGCAGCTCCCGCGTCGCAGCCGGACCCACGGGGGCGATCGTGATCACCTCCGTGGGCTCCGGCAGCACGGTCTTCCGGCCCGTCGGCCCGGAGGTCGCCCACCAGCTGAGGGACGCAGCCCGCGAGCGGAAGGAGGCGACGGTGCGCCGCACCACCGCCATCCGCGACCTGCTCGCCCAGCATGTCCGGATGGTCGACTGGAGCGATCCGCAGGCGGTTGGGGTCGTGGTCGACGGCAGCGACACGACGGTGACCGTGTCATGGTGGGAATCGCACGTAGCGGGCGGCCCGAGCCTCTGGACCGAAGGAGGGGTGCGGCTCCTGTGCACGGCGCTTCTCGCCGATCGCGGCTACACGGTGACCCTGGCGGGCGACGGCACCCTCCGCATCGCCGCCTGACAACCCTCGACACGGCCCCCGCAGCGCCAATTCGGCAGCGCGGCAATCCGCCCGGCAGCAGCCGGCCTCGCCCCCGGGCCGCGCTGCGGCGTCGAACTCGTAGGCGGTCGACCGCGGCGCCCTGCGCGGTACGCCTCCCGCCGCCGCGGCGCGGAGATCGTGAGCACGCCGGTGTGCAACCGAAGGCCCGCGGGTGGCCAGTTCAGGGATCCGGGCAGGCGGAGACGACCCTGGGCGCCACGGGCCCCCACGCCACCGCGCACGGCAGGAGGCGGGGTGGGCAGACTGCCGTGCGCCGAACCGGCCGACCTCCTGGCACCTCCCGGAGATGGAGCCAGGGCCGCTTCGCCCTCGTTGGAGCGCCATCAGCACTCCGACAACCAGCCCGTGCGCCGCTGGTGACGAAGAAGCACCAACCGAAGTTGCTTAAGTCTATGACTGGCGTTAATGTGTCTGTGTGCCGCCGATCCGTCCACGGACGCTCGCCCGGTGGCCGTCGAGCCCGGTGCCGTGCACGGCTTGGCGGCGCCGCTGATCGGCAGCCCCAGCCCCGCGCCAGCGTGAAGGAATCCTCATGCCCAGCACCCTCCCCGAAGCCTCCTCGCAACACCCTGCCTCCCCGCCGTGCCCGGCCTCGGGCGGGCGGGCAGTTCAGGCCGCGGGGCCGTCGGTGCCCACCCGATGCCGCTCCCGGCAGCGCGTGGGCGGCCTGGTGGTCCCCTGGATCTCCTACCAGCACGGCGGGCACTCCGCCTTCGGCACCATCGACGCCGTCAGGGCCCAGCGAGCACTGACCGAGCGGCTGTGCCAGGTCTGCGGAGAACGGCTGGAGGAGCGCTTCTGCCTGGCCGTCCGGCCGATGGACGTCCGGGTCGGCTTCGCGCCCGAACCCGCACTCCACCCGGAGTGCCTGGCCTACAGCAAGCTGCGGTGCCCCATGCTCAACGGGACCGCCGCGACGTATCGCACAAGTTCCTCGCTGGCGAAGCATCCGGCGGGACGCCCGTGCGACGACCCCGGCTGCCCCTGCCTGGAGGCTGCACCCGACCAGGGGCACTCCGCGCGCTCCGGCCGTCCCGCCGACGACTTCGACGCCTGGATGATCGACGCCGCCCACTACCGAATCAAGGCGGCCCCGGACCGGCCGAACGTGCTGCTCGGGGTAGACCTGGCGGTGCCGGTCCTCCGCATCCGGCCCATCCGGCGAAACCCCCGGCCCGAACTGGACCGGCTCCGTGCCCTGATCAGCGCCCTGGGCCTGTAGCAGCCGACCCAGCCCCATCCCGCCCCGCCCACCCCCGAGACCCCGGAGACGCCTCCCATGACCAGGACCTCCCCCGAACCCCCGACGCCGAGGGCTGTCAAGCACCTCAAGACCGCGTGCGCCGACCCGAACGGCCGGCTGCCCGACAAGATCAGCAAGAAGATCCTCCACGCGCTGCTGACCGACGGATACGCCTACCGCCCGGACCGCGACGGCTACCGGCTCTCGGTCAAGGACGCGCTCGCCGAGACCGCGGGACCGGTCCTCATCACAGTGGAGGGCCGCAGAGCTGTCCTGAGCACGCCGCAGCTGTACGCCCTGACCCGCCACGTCGAACCGAGCGGCCGTCTGGCGCCGAACGTGACCTGGCAGACGGCAAGCTCCCTCGTCGACCTCGGACTCGCCGAGTACCGCGACGCGAACGGGAACCCCAAGCCGACCGACGGCGACACCGGTGTCTCCGGCGCAGTCCACTACCCGTTCCGCACCGGCCTCGGACAGCAGGTCGCCGGGCTCCCGAAGCAGCCCGCCCGCTGACCCATCCGCACACGGCGCCCGGCCACCGCCGGGCCGGGCGCCGACCCCGCCCCACGCACCAGCCACCTCCAGGAGGTACTGATCATGTTCGGCCCTTGCCCGAAGTGCGGCGACACCGCTCCCTCCATCGCCGCCACGGCATGGATCAACATCGTCGACGCCGACAGCCCCAGCGCAGCGCGCATGGAGATCACCGACATCCAAACCGACGAGGTCCAGCTTCACTGCGCGAACTGCAGCCACGCGCTCCCGCTGCGCGAACAGTCCGCCGCGGACCTGGTCATCTCCCTGTTCGTCAGCTTGTTCGAGGCCCACGGTCTCGACACCGCCCGGATCGGCGAGCTGATCCTCTCCGAGGAGGTGAGCGCGTGAGCATCGAGCACAGCGCCGAAGCCGCCGAGCAGATGCGCGCCGACCTCGCCGACTTTTTCGGCAAGCCCGTCCGCGGCCTGCCCGTGGCCCTGGACTTCATCCAGGCCATGCACCTGAGCCGGACCAGCGAGGACTTCGGGGACGACCGGCGGGCCGTCGAACTCCACCGGGAGCGGGTGCTCCAGATGTCCAAGAACCTCGATCAGGCCCAGGTGTGGGTCGCCTCGCCGTCCCTCACCGCAGCCGTGGCCGACCACGAGCTGGTCACCAGCCCCGACGGCTACCTCCTGGAGAGCACCGACGAGGCCCCCGCGCCGGTCGGCGTCGTGCACTTCCCCATCCCGATCACCGCCGCCTCCGAGCTCCCCATCCACGGCCTGGCCTGGGAATCCGAAGGTAGCGGGGACCAGCTCCAGCTGTCCGTGATCGCGCTCACCAGCACACCCGACCTGTACGAGGCCCTCCCCCCGCCTCTACTGCCCACCCACTGGGCCCGCAGCCCCTACACGCCCAACGCCATGGTCCTGGCCGTCCCCTCGGTCAGCACGAAGATCCAGAGCTACGGACACCACCCTCACTGGGGCGCGGCACCGGCGTCCATCCTGGTCGGCCTCCTGCTCGCGTTCTGGTCGCTGCGGCCCGCGTTCGAGCACGACGACCAGACCCTGATGCGGAAGACCGGCAAGGGCCCCAAGCTCCGCGTCAAGTTCCGGCCGGTCCGAGTGATCCGCGAGGCCGCGACCCGCTACACCGGCGAGCACGTACCGGCCGAGTACGACCGCAGGTGGGCCGACGAGACGCTGCGTTGGAGCGTCGACGCCCGATGGAGCTGGCGCTGCCCGAACCCCCGCGACCACAAGGCCATCATCGAAGCAGGAGGGACCTGTCCCAAGATCAAGGTCCGGGTCAAGGCACACGTCAACGGCCCCAAGGACCGAGGTCTCGACACCCGCCGTGCCGCCCGGACCAGCACGATCAGCGCCCGAGCAGCCGGATCGTGAGAAGCCCTCGCCCTTGAACCTGCCGTGCGAACGGCGCGCCCCCAACGTCGACTTGAACAGCTCGGAGGCGGTCTCCGCGGCATCTGGCGCGGAGACCGCCTCCGAGTGAAAGGAACTCCGTGTCTTCTGCCGCAGCACTCTCCCCCCGGGCCTGCGCGCGCCTGATCGCCGATCTCATCGGCGAGGTCGGCGCCAAGGCCGCCGCCGTCTCCTGGGCCCACGCGGTCGCCCTGGTCGAGCACGCCACCGCGCACGGCCTCGTCGCCTCGCTGCGCCAGGGCAGTGCCGGCCCCGATCACACCAGGCGCCTCCTTGGCGAGTCGTGCGCCGCAGTGGCCCACCTTCCCCATGGAGTGATCTCTTGAGCAAGAGCACCACGAACATCGCGCTGGACGCGCTCCGCTATCTCGCATGGATGGCCGCCGCGGGGCTGTTCATCTACGACCAGACCGCACCGATGTGGGTGGCCATCGTGGTGGCCGTCGGCCTCGGCGAGTGGCTGAGCAACCATTGAGCACGCCCCCTGGAGCCATCCAACCTCCCGCACCCCCGCCGAGCAGCCCATGCGGCGACATGGCGGGCGGAGCGGAGGGCACCCCCGTCGCCCGACTTACCCTCAGCGGGCGCGACGCCGCCCTCCTGGACTTCGAGCACAGATACTGGCCCAGGCTGGCTCCCGCCGCCCCGGGACCAAAGGAAGCCGCGATCCGAGAGGAGCTCGGCATCTCGCCGACGCGCTATTACCAGCTGCTCAACGACCTCCTGGACAGCGAGGCAGCTCTCGCCCGCCACCCCGTGATGATCAATCGCCTCCGAGCCGTGCGGGAGCGTCGGCGGGTCGCGCGGCAGTAGCACAGCCAAGCTGACGACCGATGTCCCGCGGGGCGGCTCGGGCGGGGAAGCCTCCCGGTCGCAGCCGCCCCGCATCGCAGGCGGACAACCCAGCCTCATGTTGCTTAAGTCTATGAATCGCGTTATGGTTAGGGCATCGCGGAGCGCTGCTCCGGGAGTCGACCGGCGATCCGAACCCGAGCCGACGACAGCACACCCGAGGAAGGCCGACCACCATGAGCACCGACGCCGTGAGCACCCTCGACGCTGCCCGCGCTGCCCTCATCCCCGTCGCGCAGCAGCTCACGGACGCCGTCACCGGGATTCTGGCCGCCCTCTACCCCGAGGCGACCTACGTCACCGTCCACGCCCACCAGGGCCAGGCGTACATCGGCGACGTCTACACGGCCGACGGCCGCCGACACGGCGGGCCCCACCGCTCCGGCCGTGCGCTCTACCCGACGCACCGCATCGGCGGCTGGCCGCTCGCCCGGCTGCCCAAGCGCGCCGCCCGGCCTCACGTCGGGCCACATGCCAACGACGCCAAGCGCACCCTCGACATGCTGCTCACCGACGCCTGGCGCTGCGGGGCCCGCTTCACCCGCGGCTACGTCGGCCGCCACTACACCACGCACGTCAAGCTCCGCTGACCCGGCTCTGCTCTGGCCGTACCGGCCAGGCTCGGGCCAAGCCCGCCCATCTCCCATCCCCACCAGTACCTTTCGAAGGACGCAGCCACATGAGCCTGACCATTCCGCCGGCGGTCGTCGGTCGCGGAGCGATACGCATCAACCTGGACCGCGGCATCCACCCGGCCACCCTCAAGCCGCTGCTGGAGCCCGGCACCATCACCCCAGCCTCCCGCTGCGGGACGTGCACCTTCTTGGTGGAACGGGTCGCCGGCGACGGCAGAGCGCGGATGAAGTGCGCCATCAAGGCCCAGCGTCGGCGAGGGCCGGACATCAAGCCGGACTTCCCGGCGTGCGTCGAGTTCCGCACCGCCGCCGTATAGCGGCAACCGCCATCCGACCGACGGGGCGCGGCATGAGCTGCGCCCCCGGAGCCCGATCCCCCAACGTCAAGAGGTGTCTCCATGGCGAGCGTCGACCTAACCCTGGCCGACCTCATCCGCACGTTCCCCTGTTCGTACCCCACCCGGACGCAGGCCCTCCACCAGGTCCTGGTGGTGCTCGGCGCCGGGTACGAGTGGCGAGGCGGTGAGGTCGTCCAGCGGTTCGACTCGGACGAGCTCGGCTGCCTGGCCGTGCACAACCAGTTCAAGCTGTCGGAGGACCAGATTCGCCACCTCCCCGAGCGCGGGACGGAAGTCGCGCAGGAGCGCGTCGACGGAACCTGCCCGGCCGAGCACCTCCGCCCGCTGGCCGCCGACCTGGCCCGGACCCCGGCGCCGCTGGACAGGGACCCGTATCCGGCAAGCACTCTCGCCCCGCTGTTCAACATCCCGCAGGACGCTGCCGCGGACTGGGTCGAGGCGGCTCGGGAGGTCGCCTCGGTGGTCGTCCCGCTCTGGGCGGACCCGTCCGACTACGAGCTGGCGACCAGGTCCTCATTCACTCCCGGCCAACGCGCGTACGTCGACGGCAAGCGGGATCAGGCGCTGCGTCTTCTCGAACTCCGCCTCGGGCCCCAGGCTCTGTCGGACGGGGAACGCTGATGGCGACCGAGCTCACCCTCTCCCGCGGTGAACCGTGCATCGGCTGCGGGGTGCAGGTCGGCGAGGGGCACTCGGCCGGCTGCCTGGAGACGCACTGCCCGCAGACCGGCTTCCCGCAGGCCATCTGCCCCGGCCGGCACGGCCACAGCGGCGGCGGCGTGTGGACCGGACTTGTACCCGGCGAGGAAGCCGCGGTGGGCTTCGGCTGGTTCGCCGCGCTCCGCCCCGGCGAGGGCTGGGTGCCAGTTGCACCCAGGCCCGACGCCGTGGACTACGGGCCCGAATACATGCCGGACCTCAACCGGGTATTCGCGCGGGCCCGTTGGCACCCGGCGGCCCAGGAATGGGTGCGCCAGCGGCCTCCGACGAGCCGAGGAAGGAAGACGCGCCACAAGGATATTGCTTAACTCTATGAGAAGAGATAGAGTTAAGGCATCGCGGCGGCCCGCTCGCCGGGCCGGCCGTAAGCGTCGAACCCACCCCAACACCCTCCCGGGAGACCACAATGACCTCCACCGACAGCAAGCGATCCGCCCAGATCCACGACCGCCTCTCCGGCCGGGCGCAGCGCGCACTGGAGGACCAGAAGAAGAAGCTGGCCGAGCACTGGGACCGGTTCAAGGGCATGGACCCGGGGGTCATCAACGCATCCGGCCTGTTCAAGGGCCTGGAGCTGCGCCAGCGGCTCATTGAGATGTGGTCCAGCGTCGTCGGTCAGTGCGCGCTCAGGAACGCCTCGCTGGTCTTCCAGGACGCGATCGCCAACGCGGAGAGGACCGTCGACATCGGGGTTACGGGTGGCATGGGGACCCACGTGTCCAACGCCCGGCAGGAGATGTACGTCGAGGCGTGCCAGTACTTCCGCGAGGAGGCGGAGGGCATCTACAAGGCGCTGACGCGCCCGTGATGCCTCGCCGCTCAGCTCAGACCAATCAGCCCACGAACATGGAGGACGCCATGGGCGCCGTCGAGAATCACGAAGCCCTGATGTACGGGTATCGCCTTGGAGGGCCAGCCGACGGCTGGGTGGGGCTGGCCAGCGACCTGACCTGGTGCAGCGCCGACGGTTCTTCATGGCTGATGCCGCAGGTGTCGTGGGCTACGGAGGCGATGCGCGAGGAGAACCACTCCGACCACTTCGCCGGGGCGGCGGAGGAGCGGTTGGCGGCCTCCGGCCTGAGTGGGCTGCGGCTGCAGACCTACTCGATCGGATGGGACGATGACGGCCACATCCTCGCCGCGGTCGTCAAGGAACCCGACGGCAAGCCGCTCGTGCTGGATCCCTCAGCGATGGGCGCCGCCTCCCAGTACGACGCGGTCCTGGCACGGGCCCTGTCTGTTCTGGAACTGCGCGCCCGCACCGCCAAGCCGGAGTGGATCATGGCGAGCTACTACGCATAGTTCCGTCCTCACCCCTGGGGTCGGGGCTCGCCCCTGGCCCCGCAGCCCGCCCAGGCCGGGACCTGTCGGCCACGAGCCGCGGGTCCCCGCACGCGACGAACACGGAAGAGAATCATGGACGACACGAAGTCCGGTGGAACGCCGCGGGCGCAGGCCCGCCGGATCAGCATCGGCCCCCCGCGGCGCTTCTTCACCGTGGCCAACCGGGATCTCCGATCGGCGGCGGCCGGGATGTCGTTGACTCCCGCGCCTCGGGTTGAGGAACCGGGGTCGGCCGGCCCCGCTTCAGGCGGCGGCCAGCCGCAGGGGGGCGTGCCGGAGGGTGGCACCTGATGGGCAAGTCCGCGCTGCGGCGCACCAAGGTGTCCGCGACTCGCAAGCGCGCCTGTCTCGACAAACGGCAGTTTCCGTCACTGGAGTCGGCGCAGGATGTCGTCGATCGGCTGGCGCGCGACTATCCGTGGCGGCACCCCAAGGTCGCCTATGAGTGCCAGTACAGCGGGCGAAAGCCGCACTGGCATATCGGCCGCCCCTTTGACATCCCGCGGAGTCGGCGTCGGTAAGCTGTTGCTTAAGTCTATGGGAATGGCTATTATTTGAGCATTCCTTCGCCGCACCAGTAGAGCTCGCCCTTGGGGGCTGCTCCTGGCTCGGCGCTCCTTACTCCCGCTCTGCGAACGGAACTCCGATGGCTTCACGACACACCCTTGTGTGCCTGCCCGCGCACGCCGCCGAAACCGCCTACACCCTCGACACGCGACTGCGGCGCGCTCTCAGCAAGGTCCGAGGTGGCCACTTCGGCAGCTACCAAATCACCCAAGGCCGGTACACCAGCCACTTCCCGCTGATCTCCGGAGCACCCGCCGACGATCCGCGCCTCGTACGGTCCGCGTCCGGACAACCCGACCGGTGTGCGGGCGGCGTCCTCAGCCTCCTCGACCTCGCAGCTCTGCGGGACCGCCGCGCGGCCGAGGCGGCCGACCTCTACGACGCCTGGTCGCGCGCCACCGAGGGGATGCCCCCCGCCCAGCCATGGGCGGCGTTCGCGGAACAGTGGGGCAGCGACTCCTTCCGGGCGCTCCTCGCCTTCCGCGATCAGCCCCAGCTCAAGGTGCTGGCCGAGATCAAGGGCAAGCCGGGCGCCCGGCAGCGGGACGAGGAGGCTGCCCTGATCAGCCTGGACCGCGCAGGGTTCGTCGACCGGGCCCGCCGCCGGGCGGTGCCCGGCAACAGCCTCCGGGAGCTCGACGACACGTGGACCACCGACCCCGCCTGGCTGAACTCGGACGACGCCGTCGAGACGGGCAGCACCGCGTACTACGACCACGCGAACGCTTACATCGACGCCCTGCCCGCCGACTTCCTGGTCGTCGGCGTCGACTGCCGCCGCTGACCTTCCGCCCCGCCGGAGACCCCACACCGTCGCCGGGCGGACAGCCCGGCGGCGCCGCTCCACCGAACTCCCACTCCAGCACTGCCCGTTACAAGGAGAGACACCCGTGTCCTGGGACCTCATCCCCGGCCAGCACATCGACCGCGCCGACATCCACGCCCGCTTCGGCGGCCGCATCCACTCCCGCATCAGTCCGTCGAAGCAGAGCCCGAACGTCCACCTGTTCATCACACCGGACGCCGAGGCCAGTTCCTTCGACGGTTGGACCGGCGCTCATCTGCACTTCGGCGGGGAGGGCGGTCTCGACGGTACGGACCAGACGCTCTCACAGGGCAACCGCTCCGTCATCGAACACGAGCAGGACGGCCGGGCGCTGCGCGTGTTCCTCCAGCTCCACGGACGACCGGCCCAGTACCTGGGCCAGTACCGGCTGGACCCCGAGGTGCCGGTCGTCTACGCCGATGCTCCCTTCGACACGCGGCGGCCCCAGGAGGTCAGGCGGGCCATCGTCTTCCGGCTGCTGCCGCTGAACGGCGCCCCGAGGGGCCTGAGCACCGTCGACCCCATCGCAGAACTGAACGCCGTGCGGCCGATCGGCCCAGGGACGATCATGAGGACCACCGATCCCAGCCCGGCCGAGGAAGCTGCGGGCAGGCTGCTGCGGGCCTACGAGAGCTACGCCCGGTGGGCGTATCAGGCGAAGCTGTCCAGCTTCCGAGTCAAGGTGGCCGGGGCCTTCGCCGAACTCCACGTCGACCTGTACGACCTCACCCGCAACGAGCTCGTGGTGGGCCGCGCGACAGCAGCTCGCCCTGTCGTGCGGGAAGCCATCGGAGAACTGCACGACCTGGCCCGCTACTTCGACGCGGAGCCGCGCCGGGTCCTGCTGCTCCCCTCGGCTCCCGACAAGGATCTGACCGAGCTGCTGCACCGCCAGCAGGTGAGCGCCGTCTGGCCCTCCGGCCCCAGGACGTTCGCCCGCTCCGAGGTCCCGGCCTGAACCGACCATACGGGTGCCCTGCCGCCGAGCGGCAGGGCACCGTCCACGACAAGGAGAACCCCGTCCCGATGACAGATCACCCGCCGCTGGCCGGCTGCGTACCGGCGTTCGGCCGCCACCGGACCTACCCCCCGAGGCAGGGATGGCTCCTGAAGGTCCACCACGCCGTCCAGGACGACCCGCTGGTCTTCCGCCACCCCGACGCGCCCGTCGTCCTCGGCGTCGGCTCCAGCATGGTGGCGAGCATGCGGTTCTGGGCCGGCGCCTTCGGCCTCGTCGAAGAAGACGCCGCAGGAAGCGGAGCGGTGACGCCGACCGCCCGCGGCCACTGGCTGCTCGACGAAGCCGGCACCGACCCGTACCTGGAAGAGCCGGCCAGTCTGTGGCTGCTCCACTGGTGGCTGCTCAACGGCGCGCCCTGCCTCGTCCCGACCTGGCACTACCTGTTCGCGCGCGCCGGGCTCTCCACGTTCACCCGGGCCGAGCTGCGCACCCACGTCCGCGGAGCAGCCGAGCGCAGCGGTTGGAAGACTCCGGCGGACGACACCATCGGCCGCGACATCGCCTGCATCACGACGATGTACGCCCCGCAGGTCGCTTCCCCCGACCAGCCGCGCGCCGGCCTCGAGGACATCCTCACCAACCCGTTCCGCGACCTCAACCTGCTCTCCACTGCCGCCCCGGGGCAGCAGCACCGCGGCGACCGCACTCATGTGCTCAGCCTGAACCGCGGGGCCGGACGTCGCGCCCCCGCCGACATCCTGGCGTACGCCTGCCTCGACTACGCCGCTCGCCGCTGCTCACCAGCGCCCGGCAGCATCGCCCTCTCCCGGCTGGCCAACGAACCCGGCAGCCCCGGCCGGGTGCTGCTCATCGACACCCGATCGCTCCACAAGGCCCTCGAACGGGCGGCGCGCCGGCACCCGGCGCTGTCGGTCGTGGAGTCCGCGGCGGGAGAGGCCCTGCTCGCCTACGCGGCGCCCCCTGCGGAGCTGGGCGACGAGGTCCTGGCCGCCGCCTACCGCCGCCCGGAGGGCCCCGGTGACCACTGAGCCCTCCCGGCCGAGCACCGTCGCCGGTGTGCACCAGCCGTTCCCGGCTCCGGTCTACCGGTTCGAGTACGAGCAGCTACTCGCCGCCGGCGCCCTGGTCGACCGGGCCGGACGGCCGGTGAGCGGCGCCCCCTGCCCGACCTGCGACTGGCTGGTGGACACCTTCACCTGCCCCGGCTCCCTGTCCTGCCCGCGCTGCTCCGTCACGGCCGAGCAGCGGTGCATCCGGCCGAGCGGGCACGCAGCCGACCGGTTCCACACCGGCCGCGTCCGCGCCGCCGAGACCCAGGACCGAGCCCGCGTGGAAGTCGACGACCCGACCCTGCTCGCGCCCTGGCCCGAGCATCCGACACCCGACGAACGGCTCCTGCCATGACCGCCCCCGCCATCACCCCGACCCCCGTCAGGTTCCACCTGGGCGTCCACCAGCCCGCCTGGATGGAGCACCTCGACTTCCCCCTGTTCGTCTCCAACCGACGGCTGATGAACCGCAAGTCCCTCCCCCGGGCCGTCGGCCCCTGGGCCCTGGACAGCGGCGCGTTCAGCGAGGTCGACCTCTACGGCCAGTGGAAGACCACCGCCCAGCAGTACGCCACCGCCGTCAACCGCTACCACGACGAGATCGGCAACCTCGAGTGGTGCAGTCCCATGGACTGGGTCTGCGAGCCCTGGATGCTGCCCAAGACCGGCCTCACCATCGACGAGCACCTCAGGCGCACCGTCGACTCCGTCGTCGAACTGCGCTCCCTGGGCATCAAGACCCGCGTCATCCCGGTCCTGCAGGGCTGGCTGCGCCCCCACTACCTCCGCTGCGCCGAGATGTACGCCGACGCCGGCATCGACCTCCTGGCCGAGCCGCTGGTGGGCGTCGGCAGCATGTGCCGACGCCAGAACCACTGGCGCGCCTCCCTCCTCCTGGACGAGCTCGCCCGCCTCGGCGGCGAAGGGGCGCCGCTCGTGCCGCTGCACGCCTTCGGCTTCAAGATTCAGGGCCTGACGCTGTCCCGCTCGCTGGCGTCGGCCGACTCGATGGCCTGGAGCTCGGCCGGCCGCAGGGAGCGCGGCTGCAGCCCGACCCACAAGACGGAGAGCAACTGCATGTCGTACGCGCTCTGGTGGAGGAACCACCTGATGGAGCGGCTGGAGGACGCGGGGGTGCCGTCGTGCGCGGCGTGACGCCCACCCTGGCGGAGATGCGCGGCATCCTCGCCGGCCGGCCGCAGGGCTGGACCCAACGCTGGCGGTACGGCCTGCCCAGCTGGCGGCACGTCAGCGACGGCGGCTTCCGGCGCGAGCGGTACAGCGTCACCGAGATCCCCGAAGCGCTCGCCCGGTCGTTCATCGAGCACCACCACTACCTGGCCGGCTGGCCCTTTATCTTCACCGTGATCCTTCCAACAGCCACGTCAGCCACATTCATGCTGAACTGGCCGGATCATCGGTATCTAAGGGGTGTTTGGCATCACAGGCACGTTTGTCACGTCGTTCCGCGCAGAGCGGGCGGCGCTGGCCCAAGACAAGACAGGGTGGGTGATCGTCGGAGCCGACGACTACGCCCTCCACCGTGAAGGCTCGCTGTTCCTCGCCGGTCTGCGAGACGCTGGCCGGGCCTACAACACGGAGAGGACGTACGCCGGGCGGGCGGCCCTGTACCTGTCGTACTGCACCTTCCACCGCCTGGAATGGGCCAAGATCACCGTGTGGCAGCTCGCGCGCTTCCTGCACTGGCTGGTGGAGGAGCCACTGCCGTCTCGCGCCCGCGGCGGAGGCGGGCAGGAACGATTCCGCGACGAGAACACCGCGAACGCGATCGTGGGCACGGTCTGCGACTTCCTGAACTTCGGCATACGCATGGAGTGGGTCGACCCGGAACTGGCCGGGCAGCTCACTGAGCCCAAATACCTGCGGTATCTGCCGAAGGGCTTCAACCCGGGCGAGAACGACCAGCACCGCACGATCCGCTCGCGAGTACTCAAGCTCCGGGGCGTCGACTCGGGGATCGAGTGGCTCACGGTCGAGCAGATCGCCCGCCTGATCGACGCGACCCGGCACGCGCGGGACCGCTTCCTGGTGCTCCTGCTGTGGTGCACCGGCATGAGGATCGGCGAGGCGCTCGGCCTACGCCGGGAGGACATGCACCTCCTGGCCGACTCACAGGCATTCGGCTGCCAGGTCAAGGGCCCTCACGTACACGTACGGCGCCGCTTGAACAGCAACGGCGCGTGGGCCAAGTCGCGGAAACCGCGAGCCATCCCGGTGACCGCCGACCTCGGCATCTGCTACGCCGACTACCTCCACGAGCGCTCCGCGGTACCGCAGGCCGACTTCACCGAGCTGGTGCTGGTCAACCTCTTCCGCGAACCGCTCGGACACGCGATGACGTACTCCGGAGTCAAGGGGCTGTTCGACCGGCTCGCCCGGCGGGCGGACCTGATCGCCCGGCCCCACATGATCCGTCACAGCGCCGCCACTGAGTGGATCCGTCAGGGCACCGACCGGTCGGTGGTCTCCGACCTCCTCGGGCACATGTCCGAGGCGTCCATGGCCCCGTACGTCCACGTCGACGAGGGGTCCCGGCGGGCCGCGGTCGAGCGCGCGGACGCCCGACTCCGGGAGATGGCGCGATGACCATCGAGATGGCGGCCGCCGTGGCCGAGACCAGTGTCGTCACCCTGCCCGTAGACCGCGCAGGGTGGACGGCCTGGCTGATCGAGAACACCGAGGCCGACTGGCGACCAGACGAATGGGACGCGGTGAACTGGCTGTTCACCGGCGATCCGGACAAGGATGAGACCGCGATATGGCGATGCGACAGCGCCGGCTGCCATGTTGCCGCCCGCGCGTCGCGGCACCTGTGCCGATCCTGCTACGAGCAGTTTGTTGAAAGCGGTCTGAGCCGCGAGGAGTTCGGCAAGGTCGGCCGCCGGGCTCTGGTCCGCTCCCTGCCCGGCGAGCGACCGCCGTGCTCGGTCGAGCGTGACGGCGTGCGCTGCGCCCTGGAGGCCCAGTCACGGGGCGCGTGCACCCCGCACTACGCAAAATGGCGCTACCACCTGAACAGCGGGAAGACGGCTCTGACGCTGGACGCGTGGCTCCAGTCCGAGGCCGAGCCGTTCCCGCCGGGCACACCCTGCCTGGTCATGGCCTGCGCCGGAAGCGCCCATGGTCGGGTACCGCTGTGTACGTACCACCGTGACCGATGGCGCCGCCACCGGAACGCGACCGGCATCGAGGGTCCAATCCACGAGGGCCTGGAGGAATGGGCCGCCGTACAGCCACCGTGGCTGACCGGCTTCCAGTTCTCGCTGATCGCCCTGCCCGAACTGCTCCGACATGAGCTCCGCTTCGCGCTGGCGGAACGCGACAAGCAGCGCCCGACCCTCAGCCCGGTTGCGATGCGGCTCATGGTCCGGGGGCTCGAAGGCGTCACGTCCATCGCCGAGCTCACCGACAAGAAGCTCGGCGACCTCGGATACCTCGACCGCAACTGCGAAGCCCACTGGAACGATGTCGTACGCCTCATACGCGGAGCCTTCGACCGCTTCCGTGGCGTCGACCCGCTGGACCGACCGGTCTGGGAACTGGGCGACCTCGGCCTGCGCTCACGTACCCAATCCGGTGTCCGCGTGTCCTCGCGCCGGCTGGACGTCACACAGATCCGACAGGAGTGGCTGCGCCGCCTGCTCGCCGACTGGGTCAAGGAGACCACCCCCGACAACAACGACTTCCGGCGCACCTTCGAGGGCTGCCTGTCCGCATCCCGGGCCCTGTCCGCGCGCCCCGGCGGCGGGCACGACCCCGGCGCCCTGAAGGTCACAGACATGGACGCGGTCGTCGCCGCGATCCGCGACCGGATGCGCCAGGACGGCACCGCCCCCCTCGCCTACGCGTCCCGCGCCGAGCTCCTCGCGCACTTCTGCCAGCTGCTCGACTTCGGGCGGCGCCTTCAGATCCTCGACCATGTCGCCTCCGTCTTCGCCCGCCACCCGCACCACAAGATCCCGTACGAGGACCCCGCCGAGGACATGGCTGGCAAAGCCATCCCGGAACACGTCCTCGCCCAGCTCAACGCCCAAATCCACCTGATCGGCGCCGACTTTTCCTACGGAGACATGGCGCCCGACGTGGTCAAGGCCATGCTGCGCACCGTCTACGTCCTGCTGCGCGACACCGGCCGCCGACCGTGGGAAGTGCGCTGGCTCCGGACGGACTGCCTCGAAGCGCAGGACAACGAGTACATCCTGATCTGGGACAACCACAAATCCCGCCGCAACCGCCGCCGCCTGGAGATCGGCAGGGAGACCGCCTTCGCCATCCAGGAGTGGCTCGCGATCCGCCGGACGCTGAAAGTCCCCGCCCGCTCGAAAACCTTCCTGTTCCCGACCGCACGCCACGGCTACGACGCGTGCATCGACTCGGACACCGTCGCCAAGATGCTCCGGCGCTGGGTCGACGACCTGCCGGAACTGCTCACCGACACCTTGGACAAGGACGGCAACCTCCTGCCGTTCGACCGCAGCCGCATCTTCGCCTACGCCTTTCGCCACACCTACGCCCAGCGGCACGCGGACGCCGGCACCGAACTGAACACCCTGCGCGACCTCATGGATCACAAGTCAGCAGATACCACCATGGGGTACTTCAAAGTGTCGATGGAGAAGCGCCGACAGGCCGTCGAGAGGATGCGCCAGCACGTTGTCGACCGGGTCGGCAATCCGGCGCCGACGCCGTCTGCGACCGCGTACGAAGCCCGCTCGGTCGCCGTGCCCTTCGGTAACTGCAAGGAGCCCTCCAACGTGAAGGCCGGCGGCGGCAGTTGTCCGATCCGCTTTCAGTGCTCCGGATGCGCCTTTTACCGCCCCGATCCCTCCTTCCTGCCCGCGGTCGAGGACCACGTCCGGGCGCTCAAGGCCGACCGCGAGATGGCCAGGGCCCTGGGAACCGCGGAGTTCGTCGTGCGCAACTTCAGCGACCAGATCGACTCCTTCCAGAACGTCGTCACCAGCCTCCGCCGCCAGATCGAGCAGATGCCGGAAGACGATCGCCGCCACCTGGAAGAGGCCTCTGCCGTTCTGCGCAAGGTCCGCGCCTCAGCACCCACGCCCGTCGTCCTGCCCATGCCGTCCATCCCCGCCCGGAGAAGTCCCGATGAGTGAGCCCCGCACCCCCGCCCAGGTCCTGCGCGAGGCCCGGCAGCAGGACTCGCGCGACAAGCGCGCTCGCGTTCTGTCCGTTGTCGACCAACTGATCGCGGACGACGAACCGGTCACCTTCACCGGGGTCGCCCGCGCCGCGAACGTCTCTCACTGGCTCGTCTACGCCGAGGGCGTGCGCGAGCACATCGAGGCCGCGCGGCGCCGTCAGGAACGCGCCGCAGACAACGGGGCCCGCGCCAGCGCCAAGGAGCCGGTCGGATGGAAGCTGGAGAAGCAGCTCCTCCGGGAGGACAACCGACGTCTGCGTGAAGAAGTCGAACGGCTCAAGGGTGCCGTCCGACGCAGCCTCGGCCAGCAGCTCGACCAGTTCGGCGCCGCCGACCTCGGCACCCGCGTCGATGAGCTCACCGTGGAGAACCAGCGTTTGCAGGCGGAGCGCGACGATGCCTTGTCCCAGGTCAAGGGTCTGGCCGAACAGCTCAGCGAAGTCCAGGACGACCTCGTCGGCGCGCGGGAGAGCCTTCGCCGCATGATCCGGACCGAGAACGCTCCCTGAGCCGGCCTTGGGGACCATCGGTGCCGGATGCTGACGACTCTGAACGGGCAGCTGGCTCTCCGCGGGTTCGGGGAAGGTCCTTGCGCTCACGGCCGTACTTGGGCAGTGGATCGCCGGGATCGGGCCCGACGGGGTCAGTGCGGCAGGCGGCCGTCCGCGGCCTGCTCGCGGTACTTGCGTTCCCGTCGTTTGCGCAGCAGCTGCCAGGGGCGGGGGTGGTAGTCGAGGTCGCGGCGGGCCACCTCCAGGAAGACGTGCTGCGCCGTGGTGCACTCGTCGTGGGCGGAGAGGTACTCGGCTTCGGGCAGGGTGTGGCGGGTGCCGGGCCTGTAGAAGCGGGGGATGGCGGCGACCAGGTGCTCGGCGGCTGCCAGCACGGGTGTCGGGGCGCACAGCCGGACGCCGAGCAGCGCGGCGTGCATTTCGATCTCGGCCTGGGCGTAGTGCCGCCACGCCTGCTCGCGCAGGTGGTTGCGGCGGGAGCGTAATCGGGGGCGGCGGATGGCGGAGATGGCTGCGGCGTCGCGGCGCCGGTAGTAGTAGAGGATCTGGGCGTCAGTGGCGTGGACGACGGCGTCAAGGAACCGGCGGTAGCTCTGGGCGCGGTCCTCGGCGCTGCCGACCCGGACGACGCCGACGGGACGATAGCGGCCCAGGGCGGCTCCGGTGATGGCACCGGACACCTCCACGAAGCCCACATCGGCACCCACTTCGCCCGCGCCTACGTCATCCCCGTCGCGTGACCCCGCGTTAGAGTGCCCGCAGTGGGCCCCGGCGCCGCCCTTCCCCCGTAGGGCGCTGCCGGGGCCGACGCAGCGGCCACTCTCGCCCCCGGAGCGTCCGGCCTACGCGAGCGGGGCGTTGGCGCCGGTGAGGTCTTCGACCACGCCCGGGTCGAGCTCCGCTGCGCGATCCCGCAGGCGCATCTGCTGCGCGGGGGTCAGGCCGAGCTCGTCGTCGAAGGCGAGGCGTTCGAGGGCGGCAGCGATGTAGCCGGGCGCGGCTGCCGCCAGGGCCTGGCGCATGGCCTCGCCGACGACGTCTGCCGCGGGCAGGCCGGCGGAGTAGTGCGCGGCGATGCCGTATGTCTCGGCCGCCCGCGTGTTGATCCGCTCCAGAGCGGCCTGCACGTTGGTGTCACCCTGGTCGGCACGCAGGACGAGGTCCACTTGGTCGCGGCCGTTGGCGGCAGCGGTCACCGGCCGGAGACCGGACGCAGTCGGCCGCTCGGGGGCAGCCTCCTGCACCACCTCGGCGGCCGGGGTGCCCTTGAGCCTGCGTCGCACCTTCTCCTTGAAACGGCGCGCCCCGTCCTTGAGGTACGGGGTGGCGACCTCCACGGCGGCGACCGTCACGGTTCGAGCGACCTCCACCGCAATGTCGGTGGCGCAGTTGACGAGGAGGTTCCTTAGGCCGTCCCTGTAGCCCTCGTAGTACCGGTCGTCGGCGTCGAAGAGTTCGGCCTGGGCAACGAGCGAGTTGTCCCGGTCATCGCGGGCGGTACCCCGCATACCGCCGGAGGAGCCACGGGAGCGGTCGAGGTGGGTGCCGGCGGGGAACTCGACCAGCATGAACTTTCGATTCGGCTGCGGCCGTTGATAGTTGGACATGACGGAACTGTAGGGGGCCGCACCGACAGCGCGGCCGTTTTCAGGGATCGCCATCAGTCGTCGCTGAGGAGGTCGTTCACCTCGTCCTCGCTCCGCTCGAGTGCCTCGCCCGTAGCCCCTATCGTGCCGACCCTCCCGCGTCCGGCAGCGAGGAACGTGCCTGATGTGCCTGCACAAGCTATGAGCCTGTGACCAGCAGTTGCACTTGACAGATGCAGATAAACCCGTCGGCTCTCCACCGCTACGGCCTGTGGGACCAGGAGCCGCCGCAGGGCGAGGAGGGCCCCGGCCCCGAAGGGGCCGCCCTCGCCGGCGTTCTCGTCCTGGGCTGTCCCATGAACGAACGCGTCCTCACCAGGGCCTTTCCCCGCTTGGAGCCTTCTGTGCACTGGCCGAAGGCATCGACTCACTGGTAGCGATCCTGCTCCGTGAGCCCTGTGGGTCGAAGTACTCGCGCGCTGCGGATCCACTGGTGGACGGGGAACGTCGCCGTGGTCACCCGGCAGCAGGACCACCTTCGGCTGCACTTCCCGCAGTGGTTCGACGCCGAGGGCCAGCCGCTGTCGCCGCGGATGCTGCTGTTCCCCACGACCCGGCTCTCCCGCGCGAACCGCCTCGGTGAGCGGCCGTACGACAACAGCACGGTCGGCTACTGGCTGGACGTGTGGATGGTCGCGATCGTCGTCCTGCTCGACGAGCAGGGCAACGACTTCGACCGCTCGCGGGTCTTCCCGTACGCGTTCCGGCACACCTACGCCCAGCTGCGGGCCGACGCCGGTGTGCCCCTGGAGGTCCTGCAGGTCCTGATGGCGCATCAGCTGCCTTCCACCACGCAGATGTACTACCGGGTCTCCCACCCTCGCCGGGTCGAGGCGGTCCGGGCTATCGCAGCGAAGTACCAGTTCGACGTCGTCGGCGGCCGGCTTCGGCACCGCAGCGGCGACGAGGACCTGGCCCTGCGGGTCCGGGCGGGTGTCGGCTCGGTGCCGGTGCCCGGCGGCTCCTGCCACGAGATGAACAACGTTCGGGCTGACGGGCACGGCTGCCCGGTGTACTACCGCTGCTTCTCCTGCAAGTTCTTCACCACCGACTTCTCCCAACTGCCCGAACTGCGTCAGCTGCGCGACGCGAAGGCCCAGCAGCTCGCGATGCTGGAGGCCGCCTACGGCAGCGTGCTCACCCCCAACGCATTGACCCGGGCCAACATGGAGTTGCTGCGGCAGGAGATCATCCAGGTCGACGAGCTGATCGCCAAGTGCGAGACGGACCTCGGGTCGCTCACTGACGCCGACCGCGCGACGGTGGAGGCCTGGATGCACAGCCGCGACCGTTTCGTCGCGGTCATCCCCGTGGCGGCGGTGCTTGCCGGCCGCCAGCAGCTGGACCGGCCGACCACCGATCCCATCCTGCTTGTCGGCGAGGCGTCATGACCGTGAGCTTGCCGCAGCTGCCCAGCACCTCCGAGGGGTCTGCGCGATCAAGCGCTCTGGAGGCAGGTCGCGAAGCCGCCGTCGCGCGCCGCCGCGCCGACAGCCGGCCCCGGGCCATTGCCGCCCAGGCGGCCCGGAAGGAGGCCGCGTTCGAGGTGGAGAACCGCATCCTGCTCGAACAGAACCAGGCCCTGCGCCGGGACCTGGAGACAGTGCGCTCCGAGCTGCGCACGATCCGTACTCGCGACCTCGCCGCCGCAGCGCGGGGGGAGCTCACCGCGCTGCCCCATCGCGACACCGCACTCGAGGAGATGCGTAAGGAGCGGGACCAGGCCCTGGCCGCCGGGCGGCGCGCGGAGGCGGACCTGGTGGCCCTTCGCCGCGTCGTCCAGCGGCTCATGGCGGAGAACACCCGGCTGCTCGGAGGACAGGCAGATGCACCCGGGGGCGGCTGAGCAGGTCGTGCTCAGGGGAGGGCGGGTGGTCTTCACACGCCGAGGAGGTTGACCGCCGACGCCAGGTGGCGGCGGACCACCTTGATGGACCCGGGGTCCCTGGCCGGGTCGTTGATCCATCGGTGTGCTTGTTCGAGGAACCACTCAACTGCCCAGATCCGAAGCCATCCCAGGCTCCATTTCTCCGGGGGCAGCCCTCCACGGTGGGCGAGCGCGTCGTGGGGGCCGCCCGCGGCGACGTAGTCGTGAATGAGCTCGCGCAGGCGGTCCGGGTCTGGGGGCCGCCTGAGGGTGAGTCCTTGCCAGGACGCGAGGTCGAGCAGGCCCGGCCCGGCGAAGGAGTGGGCGAAGTCCAGCAAATGCCAGCCCCGCGGGCCGATGTGCAGGCTCGTCGGGTGGAACTCTGAGTGGACCCAGCCGAACGGGGCGGCGTGAGCGTTCGTCGCTCGCCTCGTGGCAGCCTGTTCAAGAGCGCGCAGATAGTCGGTCAGGTCGTCAGTTCCGTCCGCCCAGCGGCCGGCGGCTCGCAGTCGCTGAAGGTGGCCGAGAGCTTTTGTGGGCAGGGCTGCCAAGGCGCTCTGATCCAGCGTCGGGAGTGACGGCGGTGGGGCGGCTGCGTGCAAGAGCACGGCGGCTGTGGCGGCTTCGACGTCGGTGACCTCGCGCTGCGGGTCGCCGAGGTCTTCGAGCACCATCACGAGAAGGCCACCGCCGTAGGCTGAGCCGAGCACGCGGGGCGCCGGGACGCCGGCCCGGGCTGCGGCCTGCAGTATCCGGTCCTCACCGGTGAACGGCTCGCGCGCGTACTTCAGGACGGCGGTGGTGCCGTCCGGGTAGGTCAGCCGCTCGACGCCTGACATGGACCAGACGCGCAGCGGAAGCCGGGCCGGCGTCGGCCGGCCGGCGGCCTCGGTGATCTCGTTCAGGAGGCCGCTGATCAAGCCGGGGTCCATGGGTGGGACGGTCACGGCCCGACCGCGGGGTCGTCGCGCCGGTGGTCGCGCCAGGCGAGGGCGGAGGCGGCCATGGACCGTGTCCACGACGCCGCTGGCGCCTGGGCGTGGACCTCCTGCCAGTAGCGGGCGTTGGCCTCGGCGAAGGCGAGGAGGACCTTGGGCTTCGCGGCTTCGAAGGCCGGCAGCCGGCTGGCCCACTGTTCGGCCTGCGCAGGGGAATGTCCGGCGTCGATGAGGCGCACGGCCCACACGGCCGGGTCGGCCCACGCCGGGCCACGGGTGGGCCACGCCCAGTCGATGAGGTGGGCGGTGTGGTCGACCAGGACGTTGTGCGGGGCCATGTCGGTGTGCAGGAGCGCGTTGCCGGCGAACAGCTCCAGGGTGTCGCTGTAGCCCGCGAAGCGCTCGGAGAAGCTCAGCAGCGGGATGTCCGGACAGGGGGTGCGGGCGAGTTCCGTCAGCGCATCGACGACCAGGGGCAGGTCGGGGCTGCCGGGGGCGAAGTCGGCGAGGTGGCCCTCGATCGCCTCGAAGCCGAGCAGGTCCCAGCCGCCGGCCTGCAGGTGCCACAGCAGTCGCGGGGAGGACTTCGGCAGGTGCGGATTGACGGCGGCCTCGCGCAGCTGCGTCTTGACCTGGCGGTGGTCGACGGGGATGCCCTTGATGAACACCTCGCCGGAGGCGGTCAGGGCCTTCACCGCGACGCCGGAGTTCGCTCCGGTGGGCGCGTCTGCGGTGGTCAGGAACGGGCCGGTGTGCTCCTGGACCGCGGCGCGGGCGGCAGGTGGGAGGTGGTGCCAGGCGAGGCGGGTCATCGACACTGCTGGACTCCAGGAAGGCGGCGGGTGGTGCCCCGGCCTGGGCCGGGGCACCACCGGAGGTGCTAGTACGGCTGGGAATCACTCGACGAGCAGGAGCACATGACGACCTCCAGGACTTCGTCCAGGTCGCCGACGAACACGACCTCCTCGTCCTCAAGGGGCCGCTCGGTGAGCGTAAGCGCTACGGGTACCGGCATGGGTCTACCTCCCTTCGTGCTGGCAGTAGGTGTTGAGCGGGGCCTTCGCCTCCTGGTAGAGCTTGGCCAGCGGCCGGCAGGTGAAGCAGGTGCCGGACAGCGCGCAGCCGGAGCATCCGCCGGTGCGAAGCTGGAGGGAGTCGGCGACGTCGCCCAGTTGGCGCAGGCCGTCGACGCCGTCGGTGATCAGGTCGAATTGGGGGTCGCGGCCGACCTTGCAGATCGAGGCCTTCCCCCAGGGGTCGGCGTGGAAGAAGGTGTGCCCGGCGTTGCAGCCCTGGAACGGCTTGCGTGGCATGACGTAGTCGGCGGCCTGGGTGCCCATCCGCTCGCCGCCGCCTTCAATGGTCGGGCTCATCGTGGTAAAGACGTGGTGCGGGAAGCCGTACCGGTCGGCCAGCGCCTGCATCTGCGGGATCTCGCCCGCGTTGCGCTCGGAGACCACGATGTTCAGCTTGAGGGGCAGGCCCGCGTCGCGGGAGGCTTCCAGGCCCTTGGTGAACCGGTCGAACGCGCCCCGGTTGCGGGTCATGCCGTCGTAGGAGGCGGCGGTGGCGCCGTAGACGCTGACGGCGATCAGGTAGGGGCGGTGGCGGGCGAAGAGCCCCTGGATGACCGGCTTGGACAGCTGGCTGCCGTTGCTGGCGATCGACACCATCAGCCCGAGCTCGTTCGCGTACTGGTACGCGGCCGGGAAGTCGCGGTCGATCAGCGGCTCCCCACCGGTGATCTGGAACCACAGGGCGCCGGAGTCCCGGACGACGTTCAGCATCTTGATCTTGTCCTCCCAGGCCAGCCCCTCGAAGTTCTTCAGGCCCAGGTAGCAGTGCTCGCACTCGTAGTCACAGCCCTTGTTGATCTCCCACGACGCGCGGCCGTAGCCGAGCGCGGAGGGCTGGCGGACCAGGACCGTCCCGTGGAGCTGTCGTCCGTCCAGGGCCACGCCCCAGGCGTTGCGGGCCGCCTTCGCGAGCCATTCGGGCACCGTGGCCCGCGGCGGCGCGTCCAGGAGCTCCCGGTACCGGCCCGCGCCGATGCGCAGGCCTTCGCGCCGGCCGGGCCGGACGGCCACATGGCCGTCCAGGAACGGAGAAGCGATCACGTCGTGCATGGGCACTCCCTTGGGCAGCGGGCGAGAGGAGGGGTCGCAGCCGGGTTGTACCGGCTGGGTCGAGCGTCGTACGAGCCGTGCGCGCGGCTCAGGGGTGCGCCGCCGGAGCCGGACTCATCCCGACGTAGATCCGGGGGCGGGCCCGGCGGATGAGCTGGGCGAGCAGGTCGGCTCTGCGCCGTCCGCGGGCGGGAACGGGCTGCTCGGGCAGGGTGTAGGTCAGCCACACGGCCTTGCCCCTGGGGGTGGGCTGGATGCCCCAGGCCGAGGCCAGCGCTTCAACGAGGAACATCCCCCTGCCGCCTTCGTCGCCGGGCGCCGCTGCGCGCGGAGACGGGGCCACGTTGGACGCGTCGAGGACTTCGACGAAGACCTCCTCACCGCGGGCGACGACGGCGATGGTGAGGAAGTCGCCTTTGCCGTGGAGGACAGCGTTGGTGACCACCTCGCTGACCAGGAGCGCCAGCGTCGAAGCCGTGTCCGGGTCGAACTGGTATCCCCAGGCGCGGAGTTGTGCGACCGCCCGGTGCCGCGCGACACCAACCGTGGCCGGAGTGGACGCCAGGAACCAGCGCGCGCCGAAGGTCCTCACGACGTCTTCCCGTCCTCGTCGTCGGCGAAGTCCGGGGACCACAGCGAGCCCTCGTCGAAGCGCGGCGCCAGCAGGCGGGCGGCCGGAGCCGGCGACGCTGCGGCCTCACGGCGGTCGCCGCGGTGGACGGTGCGGGTGTGGCGGTCCCCGCCGCCGGGCGTCCGTATCGGCAGCGTCTGGTCGGCGGCGGCAAGGGCGGCGGGGGCTGGGGTTGAGGACACGGCGCGTCTCCAGGCAGGGACTGGTGCCGCTGCCCGGCCGTAACGGGGGTCTCGGGCCGGGCAGCGGGTCGAAGGCCGGCCGCTCGCCAAGGCGTGACGTCGTGTCCACTCCACGGCAAGGCCGACGCCCTCACCATCGCGCCCCTGGACCGGCGGTACCAGGGCATCAAGCGGCCACAGACCGGCCACAGACCGGCCGCTCTTGCGTGGGGAGGGTGGATTTCGGGCCAGCGGGTGCACACGGTGTCCCGCTGACCCCTACGGTGAGTCACATCGGCTGGCGGTGAAGTGCGCAGGGGGCAAGGTGAGGACTCCGGGCAACGAGAAGCTGTTCGCCGCGCGGGTGGCCAAGGGCTGGTTCTCCCAGGAGACCGCCGCCGAGGGCATCAGCGACGCGGGCCGCGACGCGTTACGCAATCCCGATTTCTACGTCGGCGTACGCACCTACCGGCGCTGGGAGGCCGCGAACCCGGCATGGCCAAGACCGGACCGGGCCACCGCGCTGCGGGCCGCCTTCGGCCGCGGCCCCGAGCACCTCGGCTTCCAGCCGCCCGTTGATCTCCAAGTTGACGAGACCGCAGCCGGGTTGGAAATCATCGACCCCGTGAACCGCCGACAAGCCCTCAGCGCCGCCGCAGCCGTCATCGGCCTGCCCTGGCTCGCGCCCACTCCTTCCGCCGCTGCCGCGACCGGAGTCCCCGGCACCCGCATCGGCCGCGACGAGATCGACGAACTGCACGCCACAGCCGCTGACCTGGACGCCATCGACCAGCAGTTCGGCGGCGACCGTCTGTGGCGCGTCGCGCACTCCCACCTCCAGCGGGTCCACCAGCTAATCGACCATGCGACCTACAGCGAGGACATCGGTCAGGAACTGCACGGCATCGCCGGCCAGCTCACGACATCACTCGGCTGGTTCTGCTACGACGCTGACCGCCAGCCCGCTGCCCGCATGTACTTCAGTGAGGCCCTCAACACGGCGATGCTCGCCGGAGACGAAGCACTCGCCACCCGCACCCTGTCCAACATGGCCCGCCAGGCCGTCGACCTGGGCAAGCCCCGCGAAGCCGTCCGCTTCGCCCGCATCGCTCAGAGCCACGCCAACGACTGGGACGCCACACCGCGAGTTTCCGCCCTGCTCGCCATCCGCCAGGCCCAGGGCTACGCGGCGATGGGCGACGAGATGAACTGCACGGCCGCCATCCGCCGGGCCTGGAAGTACTTCGACCGCGGCACCGACGACCGCGACCCGGAGTGGACCGGCTTCCTCAACGAGGCCGAACTAGTCTGCCTCGAAGGTATGTGCCGCCTGGACTTGGGCCAGCACAAGCGAGCTGTGCGCAACCTCGAACGCTCCGCCGCGCTCCAGGACGTCGAGCATTCCCGCAACCGAGGCATGTGCCTGGCCAAGCTCTCCATCGCCGCTGTCCAGGACCGCGACCTGGACCGCACCGTCGCCGCAGCCACCGAGTCGGTCCGGCTGATCAGCAGCGGCATGACCTCGGCCCGCAACCGCCGCCAGCTCACCCTGGTCCGCGACAGCCTCCACCACCACCGCGATCACCCGCAGGCCCGCGACACCATTGAGCTGCTCGACCACCACATCGCCTAGCACGCCCGCCTGGAGAACCCGTGCCCGTCATGCCCCAACTCGACCTCAGCCGTCACACCCCGGCCGCCTCCAAGGCCATCGCCGACGACCTGGTCGATGTCTACTCCGAGGTCTACGACGCCGAGCCCTACCGCGGCGATCCCTTCTTCTCCACCAATACCTATGCCGACCGCATCCACGCCGCCTTCGACATGCCCGGCTTCGAAGTCGTCACCGCCCACCTCGCCGACACCGGCCAGCTGGTGGGCTACGTCCACGGCGTCACCCTCGCCGCTGACAAGCCCTGGTGGGTCTCGCTCGGCGACCAACGCCCCGGAGAGGCCCAGGCCGCCGCCGAGGCCGAGCAGGTGTTCTGGCTGCGGGAGCTGATGGTGCTGCCCGCCTTCGGCAACCGGGGCATCGGCCGATCCCTCCACGACGCGATGGTCGCCGGCCGCAGCGAGCCGTGGACGACGCTGACCTGCATCACCGACAACGAGCCGGCTCGCAGCGCCTACCCTCGCTGGGGCTACCAGGTCACCGGCCAGATCAAGCACGCCCCCGAATCCCCGCTCTACGACGCGATGATCCTCCCGCCCGGGCTCTGAAGCCGTCGACCAGGGGCGGGTTCACCCGACGGGGCGGGGGCAAGACGTGGTGCCGCCGGCTGGTATTGCAAGCCGTCGGCTCACGCATGCGATGGGTAGGTCCGGGCGCGGAGCGGGCCCGGACCTCGGCGGGGAACGGAGATGAGCTGCCAGCGGTGGCGGCCCGGCCAGCCGGGGTCGCGGGATGATTCACCCGGGCGTGGGGCGGTCCTCGGGCGTACGCGCGGTCCCTCGTGGGCACGCACACCCTGACAACCGTGACGGCTGTGGCAGAACGAGAACGGGAGAGGCAGGCACGTGAGCGCGGAGGAGTCGAAGGCCGTCCGGCAGACGCGGGACCTGTTGCACTGGGTGGCGTCGGGGCGCCGGTTGACCGGGACCGGGCAGCTACCCCTCGCCGACGCTCGCCATCTGGTCACCGTCCTCGACACCGGTGACGAGTTCGATCCGCTGATCGGGTCGGTGAGGACGCGGACCCGCTCCAGCGCCGAACTGCCCGGCCTGCAGCTCCTGCTGGGGTGGGCGCGGACGGCCGGGCTGGTGCGCACCGTCCACGGCCGGCTGGTCCCGGTGAAGAAGAACGCCCGCCTGGCCGAGGATCTGCAAGGGCTGTGGCAGGCGCTGTTCACCGCCGTGCCACGGCTGGGGCCGGTCCTGCTGGACCGCGGCGGCTTCAACTCCCCTCTCCACGAGGCCTACACGGACGGCCTCTCGGTTCTCGGCGACCGCCTTCTCGCCGCTTCCCCGGCTGTGCGGGTGGAGGCGTTGGGCGTGGCCGCGTGGGAGATGCTGACCAGCACCTTCGACTTCACCCGCGAGCCCGCCGAACGCGTGGCCTCCTGGCGGCGCATGACCGACCACGACGTCGCCGAGATCCTGCGCGCCTACGCCACGCTCGGTGTCGTCGTGCTCGACGAGGACGACGACACCGTCGCGCTCACCGATCCCGGCCGTTCGGCGCTGCGCCGGCAGCGCGGCGAGGCACTGCCGGGCGATGCGGTGCTGCAGATCCGGATCGGCCTCGACGACGTCACCGAACCCGAGGTGTGGCGCCGCGTTCAGGTGCCCGCCGCGATCCGCCTCGGCCGGCTCCACCATGTCATCCAGGCCGTGATGGGCTGGGACGACGCGCACCTGCACTCCTTCACCGCCCGCGGCACCACCTACGGCGAGCCGGACCCCGAACTCGGGTTTCGTGACGAGGACACCGTCACCCTCGGCCAGTTGGTCAGCGCCGGCGGACACCTGGACTACCTGTACGACTTCGGCGACCACTGGCAGCACACCCTCACCTGCGAGCGCCAGCTGGCCGCCGAGCCCGACGATGCCTATCCGAGGCTCCTGGCCGGGCACGGGGCCTGCCCGCCCGAGGACTGCGGCGGCACGCACGGCTACGCCCACCTGAAGGATGTTCTCGCCGACCCGGGCCATCCCGAGTACGCAGAGACGATGGAGTGGGCCGGTGTCGAACCCGCAGACGGGTTCGACACCTCCTCATTCGATCTCGAGCGCGCCCAGCATCTGCTGGCGCGAGCGGTGGCGGCGACCGCGGTCGGCCAGCGGACGGCCGCCATCTGACGGCACGAGGAGAACGCGACCGCCTGGCGGCCCGCCTCGCCCGAGGCGCCTACTGACTGCTGCGGGCGCGGTCAGCCGCCATCCGGCGTCGCCGATGCGTCAGAGTTGGGCGTCCGCTGCTGTCGGTGCAGTCGCTGCCGGGAGCAGCGGAGCAGTGCGGACAGGCGATGTCCAAGGCCTGCTGAGCCTGCTGCTCCAGTTCCCGGTCGTGGGCGTCGAAGATCCGCTGGACACCGGGCGACTGCAGGGCGCTCTCGGCCAGGGTCAGTACGTCCAGCATCGGGTCGCGGGCCAGCGGTCCGGTCGCCGGCTCGTCCTGGGCCGGGCTCCGCAACCAGCGCTCGTGGGCGGTCCGGTAGTGGGAGCACTGCTCGGCGGTGGTGAAGCGGCGTACCGAGTAGCCGTGGCAGTAGACGCACCAGCGGCCTTCCAGATCCTGGTCCCGGTGAAGGTCCTCGGCGCGCCGGGTCCGCTGCAGCGGGCGGAGGATGTCGATGAGTTCGGCCAGGGTCAGGATCTCGTGGCGCTCGGAGGGAAGCGGGCCGTAGCCGGCACCGTCCTGGGTGTCCGCGTGCCGGCACAAGGCCCCGTGCGACGAGCCCCGGTACTTTCCGCGGGCGTTCGTCGCGTACACCTGCACGTCGGCAAGCGGACCGAGGTCGGCTCCCACCAGGAACGGGGTGAGGTCCAGGACGTCGTCGTAGTCGTCGATGGAGTGGCGGTCGAGTCGCGCGAACAGCAGATGCATGCCGCTGCGCCTGCGGTATTCCTCAGGAAGGGTCCGCAGGTCCGTGTCGCGCCGGATCGAGTTCCACACCGGCTCGGGCCACGGTGACCGGGCGTACTCCGTCGCGCTCCCGCTCAGGCAGTAGCCCCGGCCGCAGTCGCACGCGGCGCCGCTCGGGCCGGTGTCCGGGGCGGGCATGAACGCCGCCGCGGCCGCCGTGTCCTGCGGGGTGCGCTGCGGGGTCTTGTACGGGCCCTGGTTGTTGACGGCGACGAGCTGCTGCGGATCTCCGTCGCGGCCGTAGATGGTGACCCGGACGCTGATCCGCAGTCGGCGGGCGGCGTTCTTGGCCGCCGTTTTCAGCGTCTGCGCGCCGCCGAGCCGGGTGATCTGCGTCCCGGTGAACGGCAGGGACCAGCCGGCCGCGACGGGAAGCCCCTGAGCTTGGGCGCTGGTGCGCTCCCGTTCCAGTTCGGTGCGGACATATTCGACGATGTCGTCGAACGGCAGCACCTCGACGGGGTTCGCGGTCATGGCCCGGACGTGCTCGGGCGTCAGCCCCGTGGCCGCGCACAGGCGCTCAGCGGTGCGGTCCGGCATGTCCTCGGTGAGCTGGCGCAGCCGCTCGGCGGCGGAGCGGGTCGGCTCCAGGCCGAGGAGCTCCATCATCTGGTGCCGGCCGACCTGGTTGGCCGCGGCGACGCGGTCCACCCACGGGGACATCATCTCTCCGTCGTGCGGAGCGGGGACGAGGGCCAGGCGCCGGGGCATCGGCGCGGGCTGGTCGGCTTGGCGTTCGACGGCACGGCGGGCCGCGGAGAGGCTGGTGCCCGGGTGCTGCTGCTGGTACTCGCGGACCGCGCGGTCGAACTCGCGCTTGCTGATGTTGGTCATCGGTGTCGCATTCCTTCTCCGGCCGGCGGTCCCACGCTCTGCGGCCGTCGATGGAGGACATCACGGCATGCCAAGCTCTCCGCGCGAGTCTCAGACTCTTGGCCTCAATGCCCCGTTGCGGCGTGGGCGCCGGGGGCTGGACGTCGGGCGCGGCGCGAGTTGCCCTGCGCCGATCCTACCGGCGCACCACCGGCGGCGTGCGGGGCGGGCGTGATGGGCGGCAATGAGCCACCAGGGAGCCGCGATGAGATGAGCGAGGGCCACCTCGCCTGAGCGGGGATTGCCGTGGGCGGACGGGCGAGGAGCGACGTGCCGGCTAGCTGCCGATCTTGGCGCGGATCCTCCGGACCAGGTCGGCGTCGCCGCGCAGGGTGGCGGGGATCTTCGCGTCGAGGCCGCGCTGGCCGTGGTCTTCGCTGCACGGACACACGCTCCACCCGCTGGCCTCGATGTGCTGGGCCACGTGCTCGAGGATGCTGGCGGTCTCGTCCAGGACGCCGACGGGGAGGTCAGCGCTCTCGCTATCGGGGTCCGCGCCGATCGCCAGGGCGATCTCGAAGAGGAGGTCGCCCGCGTGCTGGACGGTGCGGGAGTCGTCGTTGTTCGAGGCGTACTTGATCGCTTGGGACAGGGCCATCAGCGGGCGTGAGCAGACCCAGCGGGGCACAGGCACGGAGCGGTCGTCGATTCGGACCGGGCGGACCCCGTGGACAGTGTGGGCGCCTTCGGTGTCCTGGGCGCTGGCCTTGGCGATCTGGTCGGCGACTGCGGCGGGCTCGACGTAGCGCAGGGCCGAGCGTGGCTGGATGCCCAGGCGTTCGGCCACCATCGCTACGTTGTGCGCGAGGACGTTGTGCACCGCGACGGATACGACGTCCAGGCCGCGGGTGAGGAGTTCGGCCTCCGTCTGGGCGGCGAGGGCCTTGAACCCCTGGGTGTTTCTGATGTCTGCCACGCCGACCAGCGTAGGGCCCGTGGGGAAGGCGTCTGCCCCCGCCGCACGGCCGCCGCCAGCTCTCCAGGACCGCACCGCCGGCGTGTCGGATAGCGTCGCGCCATGTCCAAGATCGAGCCGACGAATCCCCAGGCAGAGGCCGACCGTGGCCGCGTGGCGCTCTGGGTGGCCCCAGATGACCTGGCGTGGCTGGCCCGGCACTGCTGCTGCCCCGATGACGCAACGGAGGAAGTCAAGGAGCGCTGCGGACGGATCCGCTTCCGTGCGGGCGCCGCGCTGCACAAGAGCGGTCACGCAAGCTGACAAGCGCGCCAAGTACCGTCGGTCACTCGTCTGGCGGGCCAAGGATCTCGGCCCGGGCGGCCCGCACGTGCGTCAGGAGGCATCCCCACGCTGCTGGCTGCTTGTGCTGGGGCAGCTTGCGGATGTCGGCGCGGAGCTTGTCGAACGTGTGCACGGCTTCCGCCCACGGATCACGGGGGCCGAACGTGGGCTCGAGGCTGAGCGCGGGGAAAAACGGGGTGGCTTCGGCCTCGCCGGGCGGGCTGGACGCCCCGTTGGGCGGGTCGAAGCTGATCGTCGGAAACAGGCCGACTGGCGGCGGTTCGATGTCGCTCATTGGTCAACTCTTCAGGCTGGTCGAGAGGTTGCGCAAGACCGCCTGCGTGGTGCGGCAGCGGCTGACCGGTTCAGCGGCCGGGGCGGGTGCGGGTGTGGAGGGCGGCGAGCGCGTTGCGGTAGGCGCCGGCCGGGTCGGCGGCTGGGGCGGCGATTAGCTGCCAGGCGTGGCCGGTCCCGGCGAAGGTGTACCAGTGGCCGTCGTGGCCGTGGCGGATCTCCAGGTCGGTGCTTGGGTCGGTGACTCTGTTGTCGGCGCAGGTCAGCGGCGTGGTCGCGTCGGGGCGCAGCGGGGCGATGGCGGCGGCGGCCTGTTGGAGGACGGCCGGGTCGTCGGTGTAGGGGTGTTGGGCGGTGTGGACGCCCGCGGTGCCGGCCAGTGCGTGGGCCGCGAGTAGTCGGCGGAGCTCGGGTGGTTCGAGGTCGAGCCGGTAGGCGACATCCTCGTCCTGTTCTCCCGCTGGGAGGGCGGCGATCATGCGCACCGCGTCGGCGACGGGGTCTGTCTCGAGGAGGGTGGTGTGGCCGAGGAGCTGCTGGGCCTGGGCCGCGGCCTGGGTGGCGAGGCGGTGCAGCCGGTTCAGGCACGGTGCGGGCGAGGGCGGTTCGGGCAGGGCCATCTGCGCGAACCGCTCGGGGGCGGCCGGCCCGTCGGAGCCCGGTTCGCTGTGGGGCGATGGGGTAGTGGGGGCGTTGTTCCAGTGCTGGTAGGCCTGGTGGGCGGCGATGTAGGGGCCTTCCGGGCGGCGGGACGGTGCGGGCGGGTTGTTCTTCGCGGGCGCCGGGGCGACGGTCGGGGTGGGCTGGGGGTTGAGCAGGTCGGACAGGCGGCGGTGGGGCAGGCCGCGCAGGGTGGCCAGGAGGGAGGGGTTGGCGTGCAGGCGCTGGGTGACGGCGTGGCCGAGGGCAGCGGTGTGCTGGCAGGGGGCCTGATGGCAGTCGCAGGTGTAGCTCAGCTGGGCGGCGGTGGGTGCGAGGGGGACGTCGCCGCTCTGCTCGGGGTCGGCAAGCGCGGCGGGCAGCCGGCCCTTCAGCAAGGCGGCCTTGTGGCGGCTGCGGGCCAGGGCGGCGATGAGGGCCTGCTCCTCGTCTCGGCTGAGGGTGGTGATGCGGATGGTGGCGCGGGCGGGTTCGCTGTGGCGGGGGGTGATGACCGCGCTGATCCGCCCGATGCTGGATTCCATCTGGCTGGGGACGCCTCCGGCGAGGTACACGTTGTAGCCCTCGACGAGGGTGGCGGGGCTGCCGGTGGCCTGGTTGTGGGCCGTCTCCCAGGCCGCGGCCCACGCCGCGGTGTCGGTGTCGGTGTCGGTGTCGGACACTAGCGTGCTCCCAGTGCGATGAGGTCGGCGAGTTCGGCGTCCGACAGGTCGGCGAGCGCGGTCTCCCCGCTGGCCAGGACGGCGTCGGCCACGGCGCGTTTGCGTTCCAGGAGCGCGTCGATGCGGTCCTCGATCGTCAACTCCGTCTGCATCAGGTGGACTTCCAGGGCGCGGGTCTGGCCGATCCGGTGGGCCCGGTCGATGGCCTGGGTCTCGACGGCGGGGTTCCAGGGCCGGTCGAACATGATGACGTGCCCGGCCTCGGTCAGGGTCAGGCCGGTGCCGCCGGCCTTCACCGTGAGGATCATGACCGGGTGGCGGCGGGCCTGGAAGGCGTCGACGAGGTCCTGCCGCGCCCGGCCGGGCGGGACCTGGCCGTGCAGGAACAGCGGGTCGATGCCCTGGGCTTGAAGGTGCGTCACCAGCAGTCGGCCCATGGCCGCGTAGTTGGTGAACACCAGCGCCGACTCGCCGGCCGCGGTGATCTGGCCGAGCAGTTCGTCGACGGCGCCCAGCTTCCCCGAGCGCAGCCGCTGGGCGTCGATGTCGTAGCCGTCGGGTTCCGGGGTCTCGTGCAGGTAGTGGGCCGGGGTGTTGCAGATCTGGCGCAGCTGCGTGAGCAGGGTCAGGACCAGGGCGCGGCGCTCGCCGGGCTTGGCCGCGCGGATCTGTGCCAGGGTGTCGCGGGCGACGGCCTCGTAGAGGGCGACCTGCTCGCGGGTGAGAGTGGTGTAGCGGCGGGTGGTGACCTTGGCGGGCAGTTCCTTGAGGATGTGCGGGTCGCTCTTGCGGCGGCGGAGCATGAAGGGGCTGAGCACGCGGGCCAGGCGGCGGGCGTCGTCGCCTTCCGGGTCGTTCGCGATGGGGCGGGCGTAGCGGTCGTTGAAGGCGCGGGCGGTGCCGAACAGGCCGGGATTGGTCCAGTCCAGGACCGACCAGGCTTCCATGAGGTCGTTTTCGACCGGGGTGCCGGTCAGGGCGACGCGGGCCTTCGCGGTCAGCCGGCGCAGCTGCTGGGCGGTCTGGGAGCGGTGGTTCTTGGCGTGCTGGGCTTCGTCGGCGACGACCAAGCCCCAGGCGTGGGCGGCCAGGGTGTCGGCGTCGCGGCGCAGGGTGCCGTAGGTGGTGATCACGACCGTATCGGCGGTCATCGGGGCGAGCGTGCGGCCGTCGCCGTGGAAGCGCAGCGTCGCGGTCCCCGGGGCGAAGCGGGCGATCTCGCGCTCCCAGGTGGCGAGCATCGAGGCGGGGCAGACGATCAGGGTCGGCGCCGTGGGGGCGGCCTGCTCGCGGCGGTGCAGGTGCAGGGCGATCGCGGTGATGCTCTTGCCGGTGCCCATGTCATCGGCCAGGGTCGCGCCGAAGCCCAGCCGGGTGGTGTTAGCCAGCCACGCAAGGCCCCGCACCTGGTAGTCGCGCAGCGTCGCCTTGAGGTCGGTGGGGACGGGGACGGGCTGGTGGGAGCCGACGCGAAGGAACTCCACCAGGTCCGCGAGCGCGTCGGTCGGCTCGCAGGCCACCGGTTCGCCGTCCACGGTGACGCTGCCGGTCAGGGCGGCGGTCAGTGCCTCTGCGGCGGGCAGCGTGCCGAGGTCGCGGTGCGCGGCCCGGCGGGCGGTCAGGGCGGTGACCAGCAGCCAGCGCTGGCGCATGTACACCAGGGGTTGGCCGGCCGCGGCGAGGGCGTCCATCTCCGCGTCGGTCAGGCTGTCCCCGTCGACGGTCAGCTGCCAGCGGAAGTCCAGGACGTTGTCCAGGCTGAAGCCGTGCTCGGCCTCGCCGCCGGTGGAGCGGGTGCCGATCACGGTGCGCACGCCCAGGGCGCGGGCCCACTGCTCGGGCCACACGATCTCGATCCCGGCCCGGGCCACGTCCTGCCCGATCTCGCCGAGCAGCAGCGCGGCCTCGGCTGCGCGCAGCGTGAAACGGGCAGGCCGCTCTTGCTCCAGCAGGCGCTGCAGTGGCGGCCAGACGCGGGCTGCGGTACGCAGGGCCCGGCGCACCCGCTCCAGCCGGACGGGGTCAGCGGCCTGTTCGGGCAGGTACTGAGCGGCGTCGATGATGCGGGTCTCGCCGGCGGGCGAGGTGGTCTTGATCCGCAGCACCGCCCACAGCAGCTCGGTGTCGGGCGGGCTGTTCGCCGGAGGCGGCTTGATCGTCACGACCAGGCCTAGCGGCGGGGCCTGGTCGACTCGTGCGTCGATCTGGTCCGTCCACGCCACCAGCGCCGGACTCTGCTGGCGGGGTGAGGAGACCGTGTACGGGGCGGAGCCGAGCGCGTGCGCGGTCCCAGGTCCGCGTACCACCGCGTCGGCCAGGGCGTCGAGAAGCTGACGCACAACCAGGCGCGGCGCCCACAGCCGGTAGGGGGTGCGGGCCGCGGGCACGCAGTGCGCGTACGGGGGCATCGCCTGGGCCAGCTCGGCAGCGGTGGCGCGCTGCTGCGTGGTGAGCGGACCCAGGCGCCAGGCGTCGCGCCCCGCCGGGTCGGTACCCGGGTAGACGCGCTCGTCCGCGATGGCGTGCAGGGCCAGGCGGGTGAGAGCCTGCCAGCACTGCACGCTTTCGTGCAGGCTACCGTCGCCAAGGCGGGCCAGGACTCCTGCCAGCAGCCGCAGCGGCACCGGCCACACCACAACGGGCACGGCCTGGACCCCGACGCCCATACCGGGCAGGACCAGTTCGACCGTTTCGGTTCGCAACGGCGCCGGCGGGTCCTCGTGCGGCAGCGGGCTTCCGTCCGGGTGGAAGACCAGCAGCCGGGCCGCACTGCCGGACAGGTCTGCGGTCAGCGCGGCGCCGGACCGCAGCACGACCTCTAGCAGCCGTACGGCGGCCAGTGTCTCGCCGGGAGTCCCCGGCGCGGCCCCGGGCACCGCGCGCTGGTGCGGCACGAACGGAGCTTCAGCCGCCGGATCCTCCTGGGCCGCGGCGGCGGCCCTTTGGGCGGCCGGGCCGGCCGGCATCAAGGAGAGCCGGGCGATCAGCGCTCGCGCCGCGTCCTGGTAGGAGGCCCGCTTGTTCGCGGCGCGCCCCTGCGCCTGGACGAGCGCGCCCTGGTGCCGGCACGACAGGGTGCAGTGGAAGACGGGGCGGTGCGCCGCGCCGGTGGTCGAGTAGTCCGGTTCGAGGTCCGTGATCTGGCCGGTCTGCTGCAAGGAGTTCAGCACCCCGAGGGGGTCCTTGCCCGCTGGCAGCGGCTTGATGACAGCCACCGCCTGGACCGGCGTCCGGGGCTGGGGTTCGCCATCGGCGGCGATCTGGGCTAGCAGCGCGCGGGCCGCCTGCTCCCGGGCAGCGCTCTTGCTCAGCCCGCTGCCGCCGGCCTCCAGCTCCCGGGTGCCGAGGCGGCAGGAGACCCGGCAGGTGAACAGCGGCTGCTTGCCGCTCACGCCGGGTGAGACCTCAAAGATCAAGTCCGTGATCAACGCGATCTGCGTGAACTCGTTCAACGCGCTGATCGGATTCTTGCCGAGCGGCAGCGGTCCCACAGACCTCTCTTCCTCCGGCTCGGCCGCAGGCTCCGGCAGCGGCAGCCCGGCCAGCTCGGCCAGGACCGCCACGGCGGCCGAACGCCGGGCGTGCTTCTTCGACCGCTCCGGTCCGCTGTCCGCGCGCAGGACTCCGCTGCCGGGGTCGTAGGACGCGCTCGCCCGAAACCGCGTCGTCTCCTGGCTTTCCCCGTGGATGACGGTGTCCTCGTAGACCGGCGTGGGCGCTCCGACCGCCGCCGCGTGAAGGTTGAGGACCGCCGGCGCCGACCCCCCGCCCCTGGCCACCGATTCGATGATCGCCCGACGGGCGGGCTCCCACTGCGGTGCCTTCGCCTCGAACAGCACCGCGTGCAGGTCGCGGGGATCCAGCACCCCGGCCCGGGCCCGCGCGGCGATCTCGGTGACCAGGACCGGCGCTACCTCGCTCTGCGCGCACGCCTGCTGGAGCTGCGCGCGAAAGCCCTCCGCGGAGAGCATGGCCGGCACCGCGGCGGAGGCGGCGTCCCCGACCGGCTCCCACTGCGGCCCGTCACCGGACTCCTGCACCACCGGCTGAACCGCGCTCAGGTGACCGAGCAAGCTCACCGCTGCCCGGTGCTGGGCCGCCTTCCGCTGCTCAGCCCAGGCCGCGATGCCGTGCACGAATCCGGCCGGAGCGCGCCAGCCGGCCTGCGCCCCGAAACGCCCCAGCCCGTCCCTGGCAGGCAACTCGCGCAGCACGAAGACCGCCTCCGCGGCCTGGGACTGCGAGGTGAGCACAGCGGTGGCGCGCTCGGGGGCCCGGGTCAACGCGGTCCACGCCGCCGCCCGCGCCGGCAGCAGCGCGACATGCGTCGCCGTACTGTCCAGCAGCAGGGCTCGCAGGTCGCGAGTCTTCAGCCGGCCCGCCTCAGCGCGCCGGGTCAGCTCGACAACAAACGCCTCGGGGAACAGGCCGTCCGCGCACGCCCGCGACAGCAGGCGGCTGAACTCGCGGTCGGCCAGCCGACGAAGAGCGGCCTCATCCGCGCCGCGCAGCTCGCGACGTTCCTGGTCCTGGGCGCGCTTCTTGAGGAACTCGCCGGTCGTCAGCGGAGTGGGCCGGGACGTCACTCTGGCGATTCCTCCGAACAATAGGACGGCCTTGGGGGCCGTCGACCGTCAACCCGAGCGGAGCGGGGCCGAACCCCCAATCCGCCGGAGCCACCCGCCGGTGCTGGTGACAAGCTGAAGCTGCACGTCGGAGCGTATCGAAAGGGTGCGACACGACCGCAGATGCCGGGACAGCGCCGCTGCCGCCGAGCCACGGAAGAGCGCAGACCGAGTATCAACCTCGCCCGCCGGACGACGAATCCGGCGATCTTCATCGACGGCATGCCCAGCCGAGGTGCCGCAGGTGAAGGCGGGTCTGCCCAGCGTCCAGTCGCGTCCCCGGCGCCTCGTACATGTTCACGCGCGTTCGCGCTGCTCAGCAGCCATCTCATCCCCGAGGACCGCGAGCTCCCACGCCTGTTCTTGGAGCGTTTCCACGATCTTCGCGAGCTTCTTGTCCCGCTTCGCCCCGGCCGCGGTCTCGAACTCGTCCACGTCGGCCTCACCCAAGAAGTGCGACAACCCTTGAAGCGCCGCGACGCCGAGCTTGACGTGGCTGAGCGGGCTCAGGTCCGCCTGGGTGACCGGAGCCTTGCGGGTGGGATAGCCGTCCGGGCGCCGCTCGATCACCCGGGTGTCCGTCAGCCGCAGCAGCGCGGCCAGAATCCGGGCCACGTGCACGCTTTGCGGCGGCACCACCGCCGCGCCGACCCCGGCGGCAGCGGGAGGTGTGTCACCGGGAAAGCCGAGGACCGACGGCCCGAGGGCACCCAGGACCTCGCGAGTGCAGGTGTGGCTGTGCGCCGTGCCCCTCTCGTCGAGGGTCAGCTTGTGGAACGTATCCTCCCCGTCGATGGCGAGCATCGACCAGGCCGGGAAGTGCCGCACCACGACCGCGTTCTGACCGAACTCGCGGATCACGGCCCGGCACAGGGCCTCGGCGTCGTTGACCAGGCCGGCGCCGAGCATCAGGTCTGTGGCGATGGCCAACGGGCCGCCGTCCTTCGTCGGCCACACCCGCAGCCGCACGTGCGACAGGGCCCCGCTGATGAGTGGAAAGGGCCAGGCGTGGTCATCCCGCACCGGGCTCAGTCGTGCAGGGGCGGGCAGAACGGTCTCCGACATCGGGAAGTCCTCTCAACGCGCGGGCGGGCACCCCCTCACGCTAGTCACCGGCGCTGACACCCACGGCTGGAATCCTGAGATCGGAGCACAGCCGGGAGGCCTCCCCAGTCCATCAATGCATCAACTCACAGGTTGCGCACGATGTGACCTGCGACGACGACCACGCCCGGTGCGCAGAAAGCCGTGTATTACGAGAGCGCGGAGATCTCGCGCCTGGCCCTCACTGACGACGTGGCCGCCAACGGCGAGAGCTTCTTCATCGCGGCCGCGATGAAGAAGGCCGCCGAGCGCGGCATCCGGGGGGGTGGTTCTCCGACCCGGTGCCCAGGTCACGGCGCACCCCGAGCGGAGAGATGATCATTTCCAACGGGCACCTCGGCATCGTGTACCAGAGCTGCAACTTCCGGTTCACCGGACGCGGGACGCGGCGAACGCACACGCTGCTGCCGGACGGCACCGTCCTGACGGCTCGGTCCCGGGCGAAGCTGACCAGCCGCGTGCCCGAGCCCGGGGCCGCAGGGGTGGAAGGCCGACTCGTCTCCCTCGGAGCGCCGCCGCGCACGGCCGGCGAATCCCCGGCACAGTGGCTGCCCAGGGCCCTGGAGCACCTCGGAGCGCGCCCGGTATCTCACCCCGGCAACTTCCGGTACGTCCTAGCTGTGGGTCGTACCCGGGCCGAGCGGTCGCGCATCGTCATCGCGCTGAAGGCGGAGCCCTACCCGAAGAGTATTGCTTAACTCCATGAGTGTGCGTATAGTTTAAGTCGCGGCGGGCGAGATGCTCCGCCGATCCGGCCCCTTTCGCCTCCAGGAGTGACATGTCCTACATAGCCGCCACCGCCTCCGCTCTCGCCCCGGGCTATCCCGTGAGCTTCAAGGTGTACGGCGACCACCCCGTTCAGGACCACATCGCCGAAGGGACAGTCACCGCGACCAAGCGGATCGCCTTCATGGCGACCGAGGTGTCCCTGGACAACGGCCGCACGTACCAGCTGCCGGTCACTCGCCGGGTGCGCGTGCATGCCGCCTTCCTCAAGGACGGGTACGCGAGCGAGGTGGCGAACTCCGGTCCCGCCATCGACTGGCTCGCCGACGTGGCTCAAATCTGGACGGAGAGCCTGACCGACCAGCTCAAGGCGCAGCTCAAGTCCAACACCGAGACCTTCTTCGCGTCCTGGTGGCCCGGGCGTGACCGGCTCATCGCCGAACTGCGGGCTCGGGCCGCGCAACAGCGGACTCGGTGAACAGCACCCGCCAGACCCGCAACACCGCTACTCATAACCCCTCCGCCGACCACCGGGCAACGCTCCGGGCGGTCGGCGACACCAGCGCGGCCCCGCTGAACCGTCAGCCGCTGCTCGCCTGCCGAAGCGCCCTACCCGACTTGGAGCCCAACGATGCCCAAGACCCTGTCCGACTCCGCGCGTCACGCCCAGGACGCAGTACTCCGCGCCGCCGAAGACGACCTGAAGCGCGCCTTCAGCGCCCCGGCGACCACACCCAAGGCCCTTCGGCCGGGCCACGGCGCCACGGCCCTTCAGGTCCTTCCGGCGGAACTCGCCGCCGCGCTGCGCGCCTTCCCCGCGCCCCAGGGCCCTGCCCACGATGTGTACCCCCAGGTTCCGGAGGAGCTGCGCGTGGACCTCCGCGACGCTCTGATCGAGTTCTTTGCGGACCACCCGGAGCACCCGCTGCCGAGCGCGGTCACGTTCATCGTGACCAACGACTACGACGACGGGCCGGCGTGGAACACCTACGGCGCAACACTCCACTACGGCCCCCACGTCACGGTCGAGGCCCCCGACTTCGACCGGACGTTCGTGGCGGACACCCTGATCGAAATCGCCGACGACGAGCAGCCCTACGGGACACCGAGCCCCGTCCTCTTCGTCCCGCTGCACGCCTGAACCCCACCCGGGAGCGCGTGCGTGAGCACCGCGCGGCCCCGGCCGCCACATGAGGAGATGACGATGAGTTCGGCACGCAGGCCCCATCCCCAGACACCGGGCGCTTTCGAAGGTCAGCAAACCGTGCGCGCGAGGGTGAAGGCCAACCTCCGTAATCCGTACTTCCCCTACAGCTCCCAGGCAGAGCGGGATGCCGTGCACGCGATCGGGAGGAGGGCCGCAGAGAAGGCAGCCGAGGTACGCGCGAAGCTCGGTCGCGATCCGATCGTCCACTACATCAAGGAGGCGGATCGCCTTCTGGGCCGCACGACGTGCTGCCACGTGGACCTCAAGGACCTGAACGAACACGACTTCGGTTCGCACCAGCGATGGCGCTGCACGTGCCCGGAGGTCAGCGCCCGGAAGAAGGTGGCCGACCGGCGACAGTAGCCAGCCCCTCGTCGCCGGTGGCCAACGGCGCCCCGGCCAGTCCAGACAAGCCGTCCATGGGACGCCGAGCCGTGCCCGTCTCGTTCCGCTGCGCACCCGTACCCCGTCCGGAAGAAGAAAACGATCATGAATGACGGCCGCACCGTGACCGCCAACGGCCGAACTAGCCGACCCTCAGACGCCTCCGGTCTCAGGCCGGACGCCGCCGTGGAGCCGGGTGTTCGGCTCACCAGGGCGATGCTGACCAAGGAACAGATGAGCCCTCTGCTCCCACTGATGACCCGAGACGAGCTCTACGAACTCGGCACCTGGCTGCGGGACGCGGCGGAGCACCGGCTGGAACAGGAGCTGCTCCAGGTATTGCGCGCCATGTGCGCCCGCTGCCCTGGGCAGGCCGGCGGCGCGGCGGTCAGCGTCGAGTTCGTGACCAGCTCGGACGGCCCCGAGGGCGTGTGCTGGGATGAGGAGACGCTCTGGCTCCAGGGAGCAGATGGCCAGGAGTGGCAGTACGAGGCCCCGGAGCAGCCCGACGACACGCCCCCGGAGCTGGACGCCAGGTTCCGGAACCTCCTCGCGCTCTACTCCCGCCTTAACCGGCCGAAGCACAACTCGAACCTGACCGTGAACCTCTCCACCGGCACCTTCGAGGCCACGCCCCCGTAGCAGGCGCGAGGCGGCCCTCCCGCCTGTAGGCGACGCAGAAGGCCGCGAGCCAGTCACCTTCGAGCGCCCGGCGCACCAGCACCCAGATGGTGGGCGTCGATAGCACGCTCAATCCCATACCGCCGCGCCGGCCGAGCCGTGCAGGGCGTCCACATGCGATCGGAACTCCGCATGACCGCGCAAGTGGTGGTCTTCATCGCCTCCAAGAACTCGAACGCCACCCACCGGCGGGTGCTCTGGCGGACGAGTGAAGCCGATGCACGCAAGATCTGCTCCGACGAGCGCACCTCGGGCCGCAATCACATGCTCTGCTGGACCGCGCACTCCATCGACGAACCAGATATCAACCGCTACGTGCGCGACAGCGGCGCGTACGCGCAGGTGCTGGCCGACCACGACGTCACGATCCTCCGCTCGTTCGAAGCACACCAGAGGCCGGATCGGCAGCTGACAGCATGACGAGGCCCAGGCTCACCGCCCCCGGCGACCTTCCAACGGTCCGTCGGGGGCTGCACTGCGCACTTCGGCCCGCCCCGCCGCCGGCCCCAGGGGCCGCTGCACGCGCCGGCGCGGAAGACCTGCGGCACTTCGCCACCGCGGCTCGGCCGCCCGCTTCGCGAGCGCCGGACAGTGAGGGGAGTCAAGATAGTTGCTTAACTCTATGAGTGGAGTTATGGTTTGAACTGTCGCCGCTCAATGCGGCCGAACTCCGTGCCCGGCATCCACCTCGCGTCCCGCGACGGCAGCCGGGCAACACCGCTCCGACGACGGAGCGGTCGTCATCACCACCGGCAAGAAGGACAGGAACATGCCGAACTCCCCAGCTCCCATCACCGACAAGGACGTCTACCTCCGCGCCTTGGACCAGGTCCGGAGCGCCGCCGCCGCGTACCACGGCGGAGGTGACGCGCAGATGGACGACGCGGCCTACGACCGCCTCATGAAGGCCATCGCCTCCTACGAGCAGAAGTATCCGGACCAGCGCGCGGCTGACTCGCCCACCGCCTTGGTCGCCGCCGGGTCTCTGCCCGACGGCGCGGTCGCACACGCGACCCCCATGCTCTCCCTCGACAACGTCTTCGACGCCGAGGAACTGGTCCACTGGGCCGAGTCCCTGGGCAAGCGGCTGGGCAGCGAGCCGCGCGGGTTCCACGCGGGGCCGAAGATCGACGGGTTGGCGGTCGCGGCGCACTACCGCGAGGGCAAGCTCGTCCAGCTCGTCACCCGGGGCACCGGCACGACCGGGGAGGACGTCTCGCACGCCATCGGCACCATCGACGGCCTGCCGGTCGAGCTGGACATGCCGGTCTCGATCGAGGTCCGCGGTGAAGTGGTCCTGCTCCAGTCCCGCTTCGAGGAAGCGAACCGCATCCGCGTCACCCACGGCGAGGACCCCTTCTCCAACCCCCGCAACGCCGCCTCGGGCTCGCTCCGCGCGACCGGCCGGAACTACACCATCCCCCTCAGCTTCTACGGATACGGCCTGCTGCCCGCAGCCGACGGCGAGGCGGGCGGGCTGATTCGCGAGGAGATGACCCACACCGAGCTGATGAAGGCCCTGGGCAGCCTCGGGGTCCAGGCCGTGGACGACACCCCGGTCGGCACGCTGACCTCACCGCTCATCAAGGACATCCAGGCGTATGTCGAGAAGGTCGCCGCGCAGCGAGCAGACCTCCCGGTCGGGATCGACGGCATCGTCATCAAGGCCGACCACCCGCAGGACCAGGCCGTCGCAGGCTCCGGCTCGCGCGCGCCCCGGTGGGCGGTCGCATTCAAGCTGCCCGCGTTGGAGGTGATTTCGACGCTTACCGCGGCCACCTGGACCACCGGGCGCACGGGCAACATCGCTCCGCGTGGCGAGGTCCTGCCGGTCGAGATCGAGGGCGTGACGGTGCAGTTCGCGACGCTCCACAACCCCGGCATGATCGCGCGGTTGGGGCTGCGCATCGGCGACCGCGTCGTACTCCGCAGGGCCGGCGACGTGATCCCGCAGATCCTCGCTCCCGTCACCTCGGCGCGCACCGGCCAGGAGAAGCCGATCGAGCTGCCCACGGTCTGCCCGGGCTGCGGAGGCGAGATTGACAAGAGCCAGGAGCGTTGGAGGTGCCTGAAGGGCCGTGCGTGCAACCTCGCGGCGTCCATCACCTACGCCGTGCAGCGCGATGTCCTGGACATCCAGGGGATCGGGCCGAAGGTCGTCGCGCAGCTGGTCGCGCGGGAGGCGGTGCAGGATGTCGCCGACCTGTTCACCCTCACGCTGGGGCAGCTCACCACGGCGACCGGCAGCGAGAAGACAGCCGCCAAGATCCTGGACCGTCTCGCCGCAGCGAAGCAGCGGCCCCTCGCCCGGCTGTTCTGCGCCCTGGGGGTCCGGGGGACCGGGCGCAGCATGTCCCGACGGGTCGCCGACTTCTTCGGCAGCATGGCCGCCATCCAGGCCGCGTCGGCCGCCGAGCTGCGCCAGGTCGAGGGGATCGGCTCGGAGAAGGCGGCCTGGATGTTGGCCGAGCTGGCGGAGCTGGAGCCGGTGATCGCCAAGTTGGCGGCGGCGGGCGTCAACCTCGGCGGACCGCAGGACAGCGCCCCGGCGGCCGACATCTCCGGCTCCGGCCAGGACTCGGGAGCGGCGCTGCCGCTGGCCGGGAAGACGGTCGTGGTGACGGGTTCGATGGGTGGCCGCCTCGGACTGCTGTCGCGCAACGACATGAACGAGCTGATCGAGAAGGCGGGGGGCCGGTCCGGGTCCAGCGTCTCGAAGAGCACCAGCCTGGTCGTCGCCGGGGATAAGGCCGGCTCGAAGAAGGCGAAGGCGGAGCAGCTGGGCATCCCCGTCATCGGTCCGGACGAGTTCGCGCAGATGGTCAGCGCCTATCTGTGACCGTGAAGTTGGGGGCCGGTGTGGCCCGGCCCCCAACTTGGCCACTCGGCGTCAGCCCGGCCCCTTTCCCGCAACGGAGGACGAGTGAAGAAGGCCTCGATCGGTACCGCCCGACACCTGCACCCTGTGGGGACCCCCGGGGAGCTGTGCCGCTGGCACAACCGCGCGGCGCTCGCCACGACGGTGGCCGCCATTGCCCGCCGCCGGGGCCTGGATGCGAGCGCTGACGACGGGGAGCTTGAGGCGTGCGCGGCGGAGGCCAAGGCCGCGCCGCTGAAGGCGCCCGTGTCGGCAGACACCCTGGCGGCGATCCGCTCGGCCCTCGGGCCTGCCCTGGGCCCCGGCAGTGCGTCGGCGGCCGTGGCGGAGGCGGTGTTCGGTGCACTGCCGGACCGGCCCATCCGCTTGGCCACGGAGGACGGGCAGGAGTTCTTCCTGGTGCCCATCCCCGCCACTCCATAATTGCTTAAGTCTATGTGTTGGGTTATGGTTGGGACATCTTCGGTGTGAAAGGGTCCCCGCCCCGGCGCAGCCCACCGGCCCGCCGCGCACCGGTTCCTTCCCCCGGTGGACCGCCGTCCAGCAGTCCACCCGGACGCCCCGGCCCGTAGGGCCCGTAGCCACAGGGATGGCCACGATGAACCGCCGACACTCCCGCGCGCTCAGGAGCCGCGACATCAGCGAGGTCTTCGTCGAAGAGCTGACCGAGCGTGAGAGCGCTCTGCGAGGCCACCACCTGTGGCTGGCCCCCAAGCTCGACCAGCTCTCCACCGGACGGCCGGTCACCCTGGGGCACACCGCACCGCCCGGCCTGACGCTCGCCAAGCAGGCCGACCTGATCGACCTAGCCAGCCACGTGGGGATCTTCCGCATGTGGGCCCGGCGAGGCAGGGTCACCTACGACCTCAACGAGCACCTAGCCGCGGAGTTGTACCGCTCGACCTCCGACACGCTGCCCGGCAACATCTTCAGCCAGCTCCCGCACATCAACCCGCTCGTCGTCCTCCCGGAGCCCTGGCCGGTCCGCTACAAGGAGTCGGATGGCCTGGTGCGCGGCTTCTACCTCTTCGGCTTCAACCAGACCCCCGAGCAGCAGACCTACACCGACGAGGACATCGAAGGACTCGGCCTGCTCTTCGTGATCGACCTCCTCTACGAGGAGACGGGGGAGGTGCGCGGCCAGACGCACATACGGATGAACATCCCCACCGGGATGGAGAAGTTCACCGTGGCCCAGGCCGTGAACTTCGCTGCCGCGAGGGCCGAGGCTCACTGGAGCCGGGCGCGGGACAAGGCCGCCGTGTACACCCTGTTCGAGGAGCTGCTGCGTCCCGCACTGAGCATTCTGATCTACCTCTGCTGCGACAACCGGGACTTGGCCGAGCCGCCCGTCGTCAAGCCGTCGAAGAAGAAGCGCCGGGCGGTCCACAAGAGCCGCGATCCGTTCTTCGTCGAGATCGGATGGCGCGTCGGCCCGGCCTTGCACGCGGCCCGCCGGGCGGCGGGCCGCGTGCTGGACGGCGACGGCATCCCCTCCGGCGTCCAGCAGGCACCCCACCAGCGGTGCGGCCACTTCCGCCGGTTCCGGATCGGCAAGGGACGCCAGGGCGAGACGACCCGCTGGGTGATGCCCTACTGGGTCCGCCTGGACCTGCTCGCCGAGGACGGCGACCCGATCACCACCGTGGTCGCCGTGGACGAGCAGCGCCACGACCCGCTCCGCACGCGGGGGCTGAAGAAGCGCCAGCGCCCGGATGCCGCCCTCGCGGCCTGAATCACCCCCGGGGCGGTGCCAGCACCGGCACCGCCCCGCCACCTGACCCCTCACCCGCTCACTCGATACGGAGAAGCGCCATGTCCGACCGCTCACCGCTGCAGCTGTACGTCTACGCCGTCCACGAGGACGAGGAGCTCGCCGTGCTCCGGGCCATCTCCGACGAGGACCTGAACCTCGACTGGGGGAACACCGAGGAGCCAGAACCTGCCCGGCTGGTGCTCGGCGCGTGTTACGGCATCCATAAAACCCCGCTCGGGAGCTCGGACGACCTCGCGACAGCCCTCCAGGAGCAGGCCCCCACTGTCGTCTTCAAGCTCTGGCAGGACCCCCACTGGTCCGGCGCGGACGGCCACCTCGTCGCCCACGTGCCCGGAGTCGGCACCTACGAGACCGGCTGCACTGCGGAGGGAGTGCCCCACGCCGGCGTCGCGGGCCTCGCCAAGCAGCTGTCCGCCGTTCCCGCAGGAACCTCGGTCCAGGACTGGCTGGCCGGCGCCGGAGACCAGGTCCTCGGCGTCACCGTGCTCGCCGCGCTGGAGCCGTACGAGAAGAGCCGCCGATGAGCCCCAAACCCCGCACTCGACCGGCGGCAACCGCCCCGGCCGAGCAGCTGACGTCCCCGGCGATCGCCTGGGACAACTACCCGTTGCTCGACTCCGGCGACCCCGCCAAGCACGACCTCGAACTGGTCCACACCGAATGCGGACAACACCTGTGCGACGCGGAGTCCGGCGACGTGCTGCCCACGCTGATCGGCATGGTCACCGACCACGACTCGGTGTGCGCCGGACGGCGGGCCGAGCGATGAGCAGCCCGGCCCCCGTCCTTCTCCAGCCCTGGCAGGCTTGCGAGTTCGAGTCGTTTCTGCGCACCTGCCTCGGCGAGAGCCCGAGGAGTCAGGGGGCAGGTCGCCACCTTCGCCGAGACCGGCTGCACCCACAGCCGGTACGGACTGCGGCTGACCCTCCCCACCGGCGCCGAGGTCTACCTCCAGATCGTGGCCGCCCGCCCTCCGGACGGGCGCGCCGAGCCACAGGGGCCCCACCGCCGCGGCTGCGCGCCGCCGCGCTTCCGGCCGTCGGCAAGACGCCGCTCACCGCCGTCGAGCGGTACCTGGTCGGCGTACTGACCGCGCGGCAGGACCCCTTCATCCGCCCGGTCGAGCCGCTCAGCGCGGCGAACGGTGCGATCCCCTTCGGCCTGAACATCACCTTCCACTGCGGCGCGGCTGTCTGCTGCTACGTCGCCTACCTCGTTCCCGCCGGCTACAGCCGGCCGCTCGGCGGCCCGTACCCCGCGCTGCGCGAGGTCTGAACCGGCACGCCGCAACGGCCGGACCGCCACTCCCCCTCATCCTTCCAAGGAACACCCCACCCCACATGAACACCATCGACCGCGAACTCGTGCGCGAACGGGCCCGGCAGCTCACGGCCCGCGTGGCGGACCACCGCCTGGCCCTCACCGACGGCGACCAGGCCACTATCGAAAGCACCCGCGCCGACGGGCAGCGCGCCGCACATGCCCTGTTCGACGCGCAACTTGAGGCCGGGCTCATAACCGCCGAGCAGCACCGCCGACGCACCGCCGCGCTGACCAGCGAGTACCCCGGAACGGAGGCGCAGGCGTGACCCTCCAGCCGTTCCCCCTGGCTCTCGCCGCTACCGAGGCCTTCACCGACCACGCAGGCCGCCTGCCGGCCAGCGACGACAAGACCGAGGCCATCGAGGCGTGGGCGAACCGCGCGTCCGAGCTCTCCCGGGCCGCCGCCGACGCGGCGGCCCAGTACGCCGACGAGTCGTACCGCCTGGGCCAGATCACCGCCGACCTCCTGGCTGACTGTCTGATCGAGGCGGAAGCCTTCCACTCCGGGAACCAGCGGATCGTCCGCGAGGTACTGGCCGGCGTCGCCCGAGCCCGCGAGGACGCGGACAGTTCGCCGTGAACGAGCCCGACCAGCCGAGGAAGTACACGAAGCACTGAATGCACGTCCTCGGCCCGCACGGTCCCGTTCGGACGCCGTGCACCGATGCTGAGGTTGGACCGCCGGCTGTTTTGGCATGATCCCCGTTCAGGAGCGCGATCCCGCGCCGTGACCGAGGGGAAGAATCATGCGCAGCACACGGGGATGGGCCGCCGTCGTCGTAACGGCCGTCGCGACGCTATCGGCGGGGTGCGCCGGTTCCACATCGGGGCCCGCTTCCGGTCCGGTGTCCGCTCCGGCCACCGCCGTCGCTACGCCGGCCGGACTCCCCGCCGGGATCACCGAGCTGGGACGTGCCGTCCCCGTCGCGGCGCAGGGATGGACCTTGGAGGTGGACACCTTCAAGGAGGCCGGCAGCACGTCCGGCGAGGTGCCGGCCGGCTGGACCGTCCTTCGCACCGCGGCCAAGTTCACCAACACCAGCGGCCAGATCACCCTGCTGCCGGACACGGCGCTGACCGTGCGCTACGGATCGCTGGGGCGCCAGGCCGTCCCGGTCAAGGACCAGACCCTCGTGGGGCTCCCCGCGCACGACGCTGGGGTGAAGGTCGCGCCGGGCGCTTCCTACACCGCCGAGATAGGGGTGGCCGTGCCACCGCAGGGCCTGGGCCAGCGGGTTACCGTCACCGCCGAGGCCACCCAGGAGGGGATGGCGGAGGCGGACGACCTCTTCTTCGAGGGCGCCCTGCCCGGAAGCGCCGCCTCGGCGTCCGGCTCTCCCGAGCCCACCGGCACGGCACCGGCGTCGCCCGGCCCCCTCCTGCCTTTCGGCGCCTGGTCGCCGGCGGGCCTGCGGCTCTCCCCGATCACGCTCGGGCCGGACACCGGCGGCAAGCGGACGGCGACGGCCGACCTCACCGTCACCAACGACGACCCCCGGCCGCGGCCGGGCCTGGGAGTCACCCTGCGGGTGATGACCGGCGCCGGCCTGACCGACGCCGCGACCGTCACCCCGAGCCTCAACTACCCCGACGCCCCGATCGCGCCCTCGCGCTCGGCCACCGTCACCGTGCGATTCACCCTCCCCTCCTCCGCCGTCCCCGGACCGGTCACGGTCGAGGCCACCGACCGCGGCGACCGGACCACCTTCAGCGGCACCCTCGGCTGACGCCGAGGGGCGGCGCCGGAGCGGGGCGCGCCGAACTTCTCGAGACCGGTGGGGCGGGTGCTGGTCACACGGATACGCCGCGCGGCACCTCTATGGGATGACGCGCACCTCCGACCAGTCAGGAGCACCACTCCATGCCCCACCCTCTTCGCGCCGCGGCCATCGGCGCCGCCCTCGCTGCGGCAGCCACGCTCGCCGCCTGCGCCCCCGTCGAGATCGTGAAGTCGGCGCCCGAGGCCGCGGCCGGGCCCATGATGTCGGCCACGGCCACTCTCCAGGAGCTCGACCGGCTCCCCGTCAAGGGAAGAGCTCCCCAGACCGGGTACAGCCGCGACCAGTTCGGCCCGGCCTGGAGTGATGACAGCACCGCGCCGGGAAGCCACAACGGCTGCTCGACCCGGGACGACATCCTCGCCCGCGATCTGACCGACGTAGTACGGCAGGGCTCGTGCACCGTCGTCTCCGGGACGCTCCACGACCCGTACACCGCGCGCACGATTCTCTTCACCCGAGGCGTCAAGACGTCGTTGGCAGTCCAGATCGACCACGTCGTGCCCTTGAGCCTCAGCTGGCAGACCGGCGCGCAGCAGCTGAGTGCCGCCGAGCGGCTCAGCCTCGCCAACGACCCGCTCAACCTGGTGGCGGTCGACGGCCCGACGAACGAGGCGAAGGGCGACGGGGACGCCGCCACCTGGCTGCCGCCGAACAAGCTGATCCGCTGCGGCTACGCGCAGCGCCAGATCGCGGTGAAGGCGAAGTACAGGCTCTGGCTGACCCCGCCGGAGAAGGACGCGCTGCGCCGCGTCCTGGACAGCTGCCCCGGGCCGGCTCTGCCGGGTGAGGGAGCGTCCAAGTGATAGGCGAGTTCCAGGACGGGCTCCGGCCGCTCCCCTACGACGGTGACGTGGACCGCTGGCACCGCGAAACGGTCCACGCCCTGCAGTACCACCTCGCCGCGTCGGGAGAGAGCCGCGTCGGCGCCGCGGCCTTCGAATCTGCCGTCGGTGCGGTGCGGCCGGTGGAGCGAACGGAGTGGGGCTGGGTCCGGTGGGGGTACCCGCTGGAGTCGGAGGTGCGGTTCGAGAACGCCTTCCCCGCGGAGGTCGGAGTGGTCGCCCCGACCACGGGTCCACGATGGAAACCGCTGCTCGTCCGCGCGGTGTGGGGGCGCCGGCCGGCGCCGTTCCTGCGCAGGATCGGCGGCGCCGAGCTGCCGGTCGCGGTGAGCGTGGGGCGCTTGGCCGTGGTCGTCGCCGCGGTCCTGCTGCTGTCCCCGGTGCTGAGCGACCACCTTTCCGCGGGCGCGGCCCTGATCGTGGCCGCGGCAGCAGGCGTCGCGCTGGCCTGGGGCGGGCCGGGCCTCGCCACGATCGTCACCCGCCGGCATGTGCGGGTCGTGGATGCGACCGCCCCTCGGGCGGAGTACATCCACCGGCTCCTGGCCCTGCATCAGGAGGTGACCGCGGCGGCAACGGCGTCGGCAGTGCCCGAGCTCCGGCGCGCAGCCGAGGCCGGACATCGGTTCCTATGGGACGCCGCCGGCCTGGTGCTGGCCGCGGGCGATGACGGCGCGGGCCTTGACGTCGTTGAGGAGTACGAGGCCGCCTACCGGCGGCTGGGCGTGGCGGCTGCTGCGGCTCTGGGCGAGCAGGACCGTCTGGAGCACCGGCTGGCGGACCTGGACGAAGCCGGGCGCGAAAGCGAGGCACCGGGTGCCTACCTCGGCAGTCGGCGGTCCCGGCTCATCGAGGACGCCGCTCCGGCGGAACTCCTCGACGAACTCGCCGCCGGGCTGGACGAGCTGGCCGCCGGCCTGCGGGATGCCCAACAGGCCGTCGCGCGCACAGCCGATGTGACGCCTCGAACCGGGGAGCAGCGCCATGGCGGCCGGTAAGCGGTGGGCCTCGGCGGCGACCGCGCGCGAGGGAGCGCGCGATCCTCTGACGGCCGAGCGAGCGCGTCTGGCCGCGGCGTCGTTCGCCCGTGGCGTGGTGTGGGCCGTTCTGACGGTGAGCCTGCTGGGAACGGTGGTGACGGCTCCCTACCTTCCGAGCCCCTGGGGCAGGCCGGTGTTGCTGCTCGCCCTCCTGGGTGGCCTGGTATCCGGACTGGTCACGCTCTACCGCCTGTTCATCGCCTTCATGGCGTTGCTCGCGCTCGGCCGCGCCGCCGTCCCGGGCCGGCTGAGCGCGCGCTCGAAGACTGCTGCGGAGCCTGCGAGTCCGGAAGAAGAGTCGTGATCTCCGCCACAGGCGGCGCGGGGCGCCTCGGCGGCACTCGGTGCCTTGCCCGGGAACCGGGCGGGACCTTCGGCATGGCCGAAAGTACGGGGCCGACCGGTGCGACTGCGCAGGGCGACGGGCGCTCCACCGACCGCTGCCGGGCAGATGGCCAGGTCAGCGCCACACCAGAACAGATCGGACATAAGCCGCAAACCGCAAGATCATCGCCAGAATAGATCTTGACGGCCGGAAATGGCCGTGCAAGATTCGTATAAGTTACCGGTCAGATTCAGTCACTGGGCGAGCACTATCCGCACACATGCGTGCGGACACGGGGAGGGGGGTCGTGTGCATTTCAATAGAATGCTGACTCCCTATCAGATTCGGGGCGCAAGCCAATCCGAAGAGGTGCGGACGCACTTGGCGGCCGGGCAGCAGGCACCCGCCACGTCGCCGACCGCTTCAGGCACGGGCGAGACCAGCCCGTCTGGCGAGGAGCGCCTCGAGATCCCCGTCGAGACGGAGCAAGGTGGCGAACCGCGGAGTAGCAGCCTTCAGCGCCGCCGCCCTGCGCCGACTGCGCACCACGGCCTCCCTGTCGCAGGACGACCTGGCGGCCAGGGCCCGCACGCGCGGGGCGCGGGTGGCCGGCACCCACATCTGCCTGTACGAACAGGGCCGACGAAAGCCCCAGTTGCCGACGGCACAGGCCCTCGCCGACAGTCTGAGAGTGCCACTGGACGCGCTCTTGTCGACCAGCCGGCCGGACGACGTGCAGAGGCTTCGGCTGTTGGCCGGCTGGAGCCAACGGGCTCTGGCTCACCAACTCGGCATCGCCCAGGCCCGGTGGTCGCGGATCGAGCGGGGCCTCGCGTCGCTCGACGAGTCCAAGTTCCGGCTGGCCGCCGAACTGCTGAAGGTCACTGTCGAGCAGTTGTTGCGCTCGCTGGACGCCGCCACCGGCAGCCGGCTGCCGCGTGGTCGTCGCTAAAAGCATGTGACGACTCCGCGACGGGCGGCTTAGGCTCCTTATCCATTTGATCAACCGTTTGCGTTTTGGACGCGGAATTCCGCGGTCCGTCTATTTCCCATGCCTTTCAGCTTTCTGACCACCACTCATCAGGGGGATATGCCAGTGGCACCTTCATTCAGTGTTGAGATACGCCGGGCCGGCGTCTCCGCGGTGGTGGCCGCGGCCGCCCTGGCACTGCTGGCCGGCTGTGGGTCGGGCGGCGGCGGCGCCAAGGCGAGCGCATCGCCCTCCCCTTCGGCGACGTCGGCCTCCCCTTCGCCCGATCCCAGCGCGACCGCGACCGAGCAGGTCCTGGCTGCGTACCGGGGGATGTGGGCCGAGCAGGCCAAGATCTACGCCTCGGGGAGCTTCTCCGGCTCGAAGCTGGAGGAGTACGCGGCTGACAAGGCGCTCTCCAAGGTCAAGGTGGCCGCGCTGTACTACCAGGACAACGGCCTGGTGGTGAAGGGCGCTCCGGTGCTGTCCCCCAAGGTCACCGACCTGTCGCTGGACACCAACCCGAAGAGCGCGACCGTCGTGGACTGCGTCGACAGCTCGAACTTCGTCCCGGAGAACGCCAAGACGGGCAAGAAGTCGGAGCTCGACGGGAGCAACCGGCGGCACGTGCAGACCTCGAAGGCGTACTACGGCACCGGCAAGTGGCTGATCGTGGACTCCACCATCGACAAGGACAGCACGTGCTGAGCCGCAGACGGGCATGGTCGCTGATCGGTGCTCTCATCGCGCTGCTGGTCGCGCTCTCCGTGCCCGTCGGCACGGCCAGCGCCGACGGCGGTGTCAAGTGCCCCGAGCTCGTCCCCGACTGCGACATCCACGTCGGCGGCGGAGGCGGTAACGGCGGTGGCGGAACCGGCGGCGGAGGCGGAACCGGCGGCGGTGGTGGTGGTGGCGGCGGATCCGCTACATGCGTCATCCACTGGAAGAACCCCAACGGCCAGGAAATCGGCGAGGTGCCCTGCTACGAGGAGGGCGTCGGCTGGTTCAACTACACGGACCAGTGCTACTGGGACCTCCTCAACCCCCAGCCCGCCCCGGACGCTCCTGACTGGCAGTGGGGCAGCGGAGCGCCCTCGGATCCCGTTGCCCGGGGCAAGGGGAAGGCGTACAACGTCATCTGCCCAGGCATCGGCCGCGAGCTGGCCGGCGGCACCAGCTGGAGCCTGAACCCGCCTCCGGGCTTCGGCGGCGGCCCCTCCCCGGAGGAGCTCGCCCAGGAGGCCATCAAGAAGATGCGGCTGCTCGGAGCACAGATCGGCACGGCGCCCGGCACCGGCACGACCGGCATCGTCGGCATGCCTGTGTGGATCTGGAACGTGAAGACCGACCGCACCTGGGGCCCTGTCTCCGCGAGCGCCTCGGCAGCCGGCCTCACGGTCACCGCCACGGCGAACGTCCAGAAGATCGTCTACACAATGGGCGACGGCGGCGGCGTGACCTGTACCAGCGCAGGCACTCCCTACAAGGAGTCCTACGGCGGCAACGCCTCTCCCGACTGCGGCTACCGGTACACCAAGACCTCCACCGCCTTCTCCGTCAGCGCCGTCACCACCTGGACCGTGCACTGGGAGGGCGGGGGCCAGCAGGGCGACATCACCACCACCCGCGCCTCCGGAGGCGTGAACCTGGCCATCGGCGAAGCCCAGGTCGTCGCCAAGCCGTGAACTGCTTGCACACGTAAGGAAATCTCCAGATGAGCACCACCACGGGGCCCGCCCCCGAAACCACCGACCAGCAGACGCCCGCTCCCAATTCGATCGTCCGCCAGCCCGTCGTCCGCCGACGTCGCCCCGGCTTCATCGCCATGGCCGTCGCGCTGATAGCGGTCGGCGTCGGCGCCAACGCATGGCTGTACATGTCCACCGGCAACCGCGAGCCCGTCGTCGCCGTCGCGCACGACGTACCGATGGGCGCCCAGCTCACCGCCGACGACCTCGTGGAAGCCCGGATCGCCACCGACCCGGTCCTCGCTCCGGTGCCGGCCAGCCAGCTGAAGAAGATGATCGGCAAGCGCACCACCGTCGGCCTGACCAAGGGCAGCCTGCTGACCACCCTGTCGGTCACCGACCAGCCCCTGATCAAGCAGGGCCAGTCGCTGGTGGGTGTCTCGCTCTCCCCCGCGCAGATCCCCGCCAGCCAGCTGAGCCCCGGCCAGAAGGTCAACGTCATTCACACGCCGAAGAACAACGGCGCCGCTGCCGATAGCGCCGCCGGCGGCAGCAAGACCACCACGGTGCAGGCCGTCGTCATTGAGGTGGGCAAGGCCGACAACAGCGGCGACCGCGTCGTGGACCTCGCCGCCAACACCCTTGACGGCGCGACCCTGGCCCAGTGGTCCGCGAACGGCGAGGCATCCCTCGTCGTCGTGCCGTCGGGGAGCTGACATGGCCGTCATCGCCTTCGCCGGCGCCAGCGGCGGCCCCGGAGTGACCGCGACCGCCCTCGCGGCGCTGCTCACCTGGCCGCTCCCGCAGGGACGCCGCGCCATCCTGGCCGAGTGTGACCCGGACGGCGGCTCGATCGCCGCGGGCTATCTCGAGTCGCGGGTCCTGGGCGACTACGGCCTGCACAACCTGGAGGTCGCCCACCGCCGCCGCCAGCTCGACCAGGACTTCTGGTACCAACTGATCGACCTGTCCGACAAGGACACCCAGGACCGTCTGCTGCTGCCCGGCCTGACCAACCCCGCCCAGGCCGCCGGCCTCAGCCAGGTCTGGCAGCGCCTCGGCCTGCTCTTCGAGCAGTTGCAGGGCCAGGACCCCGGTTACGACGTCCTGGTGGACCTCGGCCGCTCGGGGGCCACCGGCACGGCCAGCGCCCTGGCCCGGTCCGCGGACCTCGTCGCCGTCGTCGTGCGCCGCACCCTGCGCTCGGCCAGCGCCGCCAAGCCGCGGGTCGAGGCGCTGCGCGCCGCGCTCGAGGTCCGCGGCCACGACAGCGGCCGCCTCGGCCTGGTGGTGATCGACGACGGCGACTTCCGTCCGCGGGACATCGCCGAGCAGCTGCAGCTGCCCATCTTCGCCACGCTCCCCCACGACCCGAGGGCCGCACAGGTCCTCTCCCACGGCGGCGACGGCGGCCGGTACTTCGGACGATCCGCGCTCCTGCGCGAGGCCCGCGCCATGTCCGAACAACTGCGCGGCCTCGCCGTCCAGGAGCAGCAGAGGCTCCTCGCACCCGTGGTGCGCTCGCAGACCGTCCTCGACCGAATGAAGGGAGCTGTCAATGCAGCGCGGTAAGCCCCTGTACGCACCGGGCCAGGCCTCGTACCTGCCCGAGCAGGTCCCCGTCGCGGGATTCCCCATCGCGCCCGGCCCGGTGGCCCCGGCCCTGGTGGCGGCGAAGTCGCCGGCCGGGGACGGCCGTGTGGTCGCCCGCAAGTCGCTGTGGGACTGGGAGACCGTCAGCAGCCTGCGCGAGGAGCTCAGCCGCCAGATGGCGCCCGAGTTCCAGGCGTACCGGGAGAGCAACAAGCGGGACATGCCCGCCGACGACTCCGAGCAGCGCGGCTGGGAGCTCATCAACGAGCTCGTCGCCCGCTGGGCGGCGGACTTCGCCGCGGCCCGGCAGGTCTCGCCGGCCGAGTCGGACGAGACCAGCCTCGCGCAGGCGGTGTTCGACGCCCAGTTCGCCCACGGCCGCCTCCAGCCCTACCTGGACGATCCGACGGTGGAGAACATCCTGATCAACGGGTGCGACGACGTGTGGATCGACTACACCGACCGCCCCCGGCAGCTGGTCGACCCCATCGCGGAGAGCGACGAGGAGCTGGTGGAGTTCCTCCAGATGCTCGCCCGCCGTCACGGCGCCGGTGAGCGGAGCCTGTCCAAGGCGTCGCCGACCCTGGCCCTGCGGCTGTCCGACACCTCGCGTCTGCAGGCGATGACCGAGTCCACCCCGCGGCCGTACGTGACCATCCGAAAGCAGCGGATCCGCTCCGTGACGCTGGAGGACCTGGTCAAGTACGGCACCATCGACGCCGGGATGATGCACTTCCTCAAGGCCGCCATGGCCGCGGAGAAGAACATCATGATCAGCGGCACCCAGGGCGTCGGCAAGACCACGATGATCATCGCGCTGGCCCGCGAGATCGACCCCCAGGAGCGGGTGGGCACGCTCGAGACGGAGTACGAGCTCTTCCTCCACGAGGTCGGGCACCTCAAGCAGGTCGTCCCGATGGAGGCCCGCGAAGGCAACGGCGAGCGGGTCGACGGCCGCGAGGTCGGCGAGATCGAGATCGCGGACCTGATCGCCCCCTCCCTGCGCATGATGCTCCGCCGCATGATCGTCGGAGAGGTCCGCTCCCGCGAGATCGTCCCCATGCTCCAGGCGATGTCCGCGGGCGAGGGCGGATCGCTCTGCACCATCCACAGCCGCAAGGCCGAGGGCGTCTTCGCGCGCATCGCCCAGCTGTGCATCCAGCACGGCGACGGGATGACGCAGGAGCTGGCCTACCTGATCGCCGGCGCGGCGCTGGACTTCGTCGTCCACGTCAAGATGATCGACGAGACCCGCCTCGGCGGTAAGAAGGTCCGCTTCGTCGAGCAGATCCTGGAGGTCACCGGCGAGGCCAGCGAGACCGGTCTTCCCGCCACCAACAAGATCTTCGCGCCGCGCCCCGGGTCCAGTGACCCGCGCGCCGTGCCGACCGGCGTCAACCCGGCCTGCCTGGACGACCTGGTGCGCGCCGGCTTCAACCCGGAGTGGCTGCGCAACGAGAACGGCAGCTGGGGCGGCCCGCTGGAGCTGAAGCGGACGGCGGTGGCCTGATGGGTCTGTTGATCGCCGGCTTCGCCGCGCTGTTCGTCATGGGCGGCCTCGCCCTGTTCATCGTGGGCGTGCGCGGCACCGAGGTGGCCGACCGCCCGGTCAAGGTCAAGCGCACCCTCCCGCCGAAGACCAAGAGGCTGCGGCAGCTGCAGATCAGCGGCGCCGCGATCGCCGCCATGCTGACCTGGCTGGTCTCCGGGTGGCTCCCCTCCGCCCTGCTGGTCGCCGGCGCGGTCTTCTTCCTGCCGTGGCTCATCAACCCGAACAAGGCCGCCAACGAGCAGATCGAGCGGCTGGACGCGCTCGCGCAGTGGACGAAGCGTCTCTCCGACCTGGTCCGCACCGGTACCGGTATCGAGGAGGCGATCGCGGTGTCGGTCCGCACCGCTCCGCGGCAGATCGAGCGTGAGGTCGCCGATCTCGCGGTGCGCCTGCAGTCGCGGGTCTCCGCAGAGGATGCGCTGACCGCGTTCGCGCGGGCGATCGGCGACCCGCGGGCGGACCTGGTCTCCGCTGCGCTGCTGCTGCGGATGAAGGACCGGGGGCCCGGCCTGGCTGACGTCCTGTCCGACCTGGCGGCCCGCACCTCCAACGTGGTCAGGCGCCGTCGTGACGTCGAGGCGGACCGGGCCAAGCACCGCACCACCACGCGGTGGATCTGCGCTATCACCCTGGTGGTGATCGTCGGGTTCTCGTTCAACAAGGCCTACATCGAGCCGTACGGCACCCCGCTGGGGATGCTCGTGCTGGTCATCCTGATGGCCGCGGTCGTCTCCCTGTTCTGGTGGATGAGCCGCCTCGGCATGGACAAGCCCCTGCCCGGCTTCATGGAGTACGACGAGCGTGCCGCCGGCTCGGACACCGACCCGGTGCTCGCGGAGGTAGCGCGATGAACGAACTCACCGTCGCCCTGCTGGCCGGAGCCGGCATCGGACTGGGCCTGTTCTTCCTCGTCCGCGAGCTGCTCCCCTCCGGGCCGGCGCTCGGCCCGGCGCTGGAGCGGCTGCACGGCAAGGCCCAGGCCCCGGTCCGCCGCCGCGACGACCAGCGCCCGCTGATCGAGCGTGTCGGTGACCGGGTCGCCGAGCGGGTCAGGGACTGGCCCGGTGTCAGCGTGCCGGTCAAGAACCTCAACCTGGTCGGCGACACCGTCGGCGAGTTCTTCGGCAGCAAGGCCCTGCACTTCGTCGTCGGGCTGCTCCTGCCGTCCTTCTTCTCGCTGGTCGTCACCCTCGCGGGCATCGACCTGCCCTTCTTCCTCACCGGCCTGGCCGGCGTGGCTGTCGGGGTGGGCCTGTGGTTCCTCCCCGACGCGCAACTGGCCAAGCGGGCCGCCCAGGCCCGCGCGGAAGCAGCGCAGGCGGTCATGGCCTACATGGAGCTCGCCGCGATGGAACGGATCTCCAGCTCCGGTGCCCAGGACACCCTGGAGCGGCCGGCTGAGGTCGGCAACGGCTGGGCCTTCCGCCGCATCCAGGCCGCCCTGGTCCGCGCCCGCCTCGACCGGGCACCCGCCTGGGACGCGCTGCGCTCCATCGCCGACGAACTCGACGTACCCGCGGCCGGCGACATCGCCGACATCGTGGCCAGCGCCGGGACCGACGGCGCCGCGATCTACAGCACCCTGCGCAGCCGGGCCGAGAGCCTGGCCGACGAGCAGGCCGCCGCCGAGCAGGCCCGGGCGAACGCCGCCTCGGAGAGCCTGATCGTGCCGGTGACCCTGCTGTCCATGGTCCTGCTGGTCTTCTTCGGCTTCCCTTCCGTAGTCCGCATTTTCCTCGTCTGAACCGCACTCACAAGGAGCACATCACCATGAACACCTCTCCCGCTCTGCGCATGGCGGTCACCGCGTACACCGCGCTCGCGCACCTCCTGTCGGCCGCCGAGCAGAAGTTCACCGACGCCCGCGAGGAGGGCGACCGCGGCGACAACAACATCTCCACGATCATGTGGATCGTCGGCATCGTGGCGTTCGCGGCGATAGCCATCGCCGCGTTCAAGGTCCTCGGCCAGTCCAAGCTCGACGACATGAAGGGCCTGTAAATGGCGCTTCGGGCACTCGCCCGTCGTATCCGGCAGCGGTGGCGGGAGGACGACGGCGACGCGAGCTTGCAGATGCTGATCTGTTTTCCCGCCGCCCTGCTGCTGTTCTTCTTGGTGATCGAGACCTGCAACATCTACCTCGCCAAGCAGGCCGCCACCACCGCGGCCCGCGAGGCCGTCTCCGGTGCTCGCGCCTACGGCAACAGCACCGGGGACGGTGTCGCACGGGCCAACTCCGTCTTCCAGCGTGTCCACGGCACCCTGGTCAGCCCCCGGGTGAGCGCTTCCGGCTCCAACGCGAACCGCGTCGTGTTCACCGTCACGGCCAAGGCACCGTCCATGCTCGGGCTCAGCATCACCATCACCGAGCGCGCCACCGGCCCGGTAGAGAGGTGGACCACCCCGTGACCAGCAGCACACGGTTCCTGCGCCGCCTGCGCCGTTGCAACGACGACCGCGGCAGCATCGCCGTCGAGTTCCTGATGTGGGTCCCCGCCGTGATCGTGTTCCTCGCGATCGCGTTCGTGGCGGGGCGCATCGTCATGGCCGGCAGCGCCGTCGACTCGTCGGCCGCAGCCGCCGCGCGCGAGGCCTCGATCGCCCGCAGCCCCGGTGAGGCGCAGGCCAACGCCCGGGCCGCCGCCGAGGTCGCGCTCTCGGACCAGAAGCTCAAGTGCTCCAGCACCAGCGTCAACGTGGACACTTCCGGCTTCGGCGCCCCGCTGGGGACCTATGGCGCGGTCACCGTACGCGTCAGCTGCACCGTGCAGCTGGACGACCTCGGCTTCTCCATCGGGTCCAAGACCGTCCAGTCCAGCTTCACCTCCGTGATCGACAGGTACAGGCAGCGATGAGCACCACCACCCCCGCCTCCCGCCTCGGCTGGCTCCGCGACGACCGCGGCTCGCTGTCGATATGGTGGCTCCTGATGATCATTCCGATGTTCGTCATGCTCGGCCTCTGCTTCGACCTCGGCGGCAAGCTGCGCGACGTCGAACGGGCGGACGCGATCGCCGCCGAGGCCGCCCGCGCCGGCGGCCAGGCGATCGACCCGGCGAAGGCGATCGCCGGCACGGCCGTCGTCCTGGACCCCGGTCCAGCGCAGCAGGCGGCCTACCAGTACCTCAACTCCGCCGGCGTCCGCGGCACGGTTACGGTCAGCGGCGACGGCAAGAGCATCAACGTCCACGTCACCATTCAGCACAAGACGATTTTCTTGCAGGTTATCGGCCAGTCCTCGCTTTCCGTCGAGGGTCACGCCAGCGCTGAGCTCCTGCACGGCATCGGCGCTCCGGAGGGATGATCCGCGCCATGACACCGACTCGCCCCCACACCGCCCGACATCGCGTCCGGGCGGTCGATGTCGTCCGCGGCCTGGTCAGCCTGGTGGTCCTGATCGCCCTCCTCGCGGGACTGCCCGTGCTGCTGTGGGCCCTCACCAGCGTGCTGCTGCCCGAAGGTGTGTCACTCGACGAGATCACCTCGCTGCTGACCAGCCACCAGCTCGGCGCTCCATTCTTCGCCGTCGTCATGGCGATCGGCTGGATCGGCTGGGCCACCTTCGCCCTGTCCACCCTGCTGGAGATCCCCGCCCAGTTGCGCGGGCGCCCCACCCTGCGCCTGCCGGCCCTCGGCTTCCAGCAGCGCATGGCCGGCGCCCTGGTCAGCAGCGTCCTGGTGCTCCTGCCCGTCGGGACCGCCATGGCGGCGCCCGCCTCGGCCGCCCCCGTCGTCACGCACTCCCCCACCGCCATCACCGCCCCGGCAACCGTGCAGGCGACCACGACCGCCGACACCCCGGCCGCCGCAGCGCGCACCGCCGACCAGCACCCGGGGACCTACACCGTCGAAACCCGCGACAGCCTGTCGAAGATCGCCCTCAAGCAGCTCGGGGACGCCTCCCGGTGGCGGGAGATCGCCGCGGCCAACGACGGCAAGACCATGGTCGACGGGACCACGTTCTCCACTCGCAGCGCCCTCCAGCCGGGCTGGAAGCTGGTGATGCCCAAGGACTGGAACGCCACCGACCGCGAGCACCGGGTCCAGCCCGGCGAGACGCTGTCCTCGATCGCGGAGAAGGAACTCGGCAGCGCCGCCGACTACCCCAAGCTCGCCGAGCTGAACGAGGGAGTGCAGCAGCCGGACGGCCGGATCCTGACCGACCCGGACAAGATCTATCCCGGCTGGGAACTGCAGCTGCCGCACACCGCCGCCCCCTCCGGCAACGCCCCGGCGGCGCAGACCCCGGGCGCGGGAGGGGGCGGTCAGTCCGCCCACGGCACCGACGGTGGCCAGGGCACCGGACCGACCGCCGAGACTCCCGCGCCCCCCACCGGCGACGGCGCGGGCCAGAGCAGCACTCCGACGGCGGAGCCCACCAAGGAAGCCCCGAAGCCCCCGGCAACCCCGGACACCGGCGCGGACCACAGCCAGCCGGCGGCCACCCCGAGCACCGCGCCCGCGAACCCGCAGGCCGAGCAGCCCCAGACGCCCGCCGCAGCGCCGGCCGACGATGCCGACGACTCCTCCGTCGCGTCGGTGGCCTTGGCCGCCACCAGCCTGTTCGCCGCCGCCGTCCTGGCCGTCCTCGGCGGCCGACGCGCGCTCCAGCAGCGCCGCCGCCGCCCACGGCGCCGCATCCCGATGCCGCAGCAGGCCACCGCCACGGCCGACCTGGAGAAGCAGTTGCGGGTCGCCTCCGACCCTGAGGGCCTCGACCTGGTCGACTTCGCCCTGCGCACCCTGGCGGCCAACTGCGCCAAGGCCGGCCAGCCGCTCCCGCCGCTGGAGGCCGTCCGCGTCACCGCCAAGGGCCTGGAGCTGTACCTGTCGGCGCCGACCCCGCAGATCGCGCCGTTCACCGAGATGGAGGAAGGCCCGGACCGCTGGTGGTGCCCGGCCCGGGGCGCCCAGCTCCTGGACGAGGACCAGGCCCGCGACACCATGCCCCCCTACCCGGCACTCGTCAGCCTCGGGGAGACCGAGGAGGGCGAACCGGTCCTCGTCAACCTCGAGTCCGTCGGCGCGCTGCGCCTTTCCGGCACCGGCACCGACATCCGCGCCGTCATGCTGGGCATGGCCGTCGAGCTGGCCTCCTCCGGCCTGTCCGACGACACCACGCTGCTCCTGGCCGGCCTCGGCGAGGAACTCGCCGGCGTCTTTCCCGTCCGTGTCGAGTACCAGGAAGATCTGACGCAGGTCCTGCCGGAGCTGCGCGCGCACGACGCCATGCAGCGCCGTGCTCTGGAGGCAGGCGACTTCGACGATCTCGGCCAGGCCCGCCTGTCCGAGGACGGCGGCGACACCTGGATCCCCAAGGTGCTGATCGCCCCCACCGCGCCCAGCGGCGACGAGGCGGAGGCCCTTGCCGATCTGCTGTCCTCCCGCCCCCGTACCGCGACCGCGATCGTCACCGAGGCCGGGGACGAACTCGAGGTCCCCGGCGCGTGGACTCTTCCGGCAGCGCCCGGCAGCCCGGTGCAGCTGCCCGGCCTGGACCTGACCGTCACGCTGCAGAGGTTGGAAGAGGAGGCGTACCTGCCGCTGGTCCAGCTGCTGGCCACGGCTGCCCGCACCGACGACGTCCCCGCCCCCGCCTGGACCCACGCGCCCGATGGCACCGCCGTGGTAAACGGCCCGAGTCCGGTCCCGCAGCGGGGCGACTCCGCCCTCGCGCAGGACACGACGGAGGACGGCGCCGACGACGAGGTCTCCGAGCTGGAGGACGCCGACGAGCCGCAGTCCGCCGCGACGCCGGCCGCTCCGATCGTGCAGGTGGCGGTCAGCTCTCTCAACTTCGCCTCCGCCACCGCGGTGCCCGACCTCGGGCTCAGCGCCCTGGCGCCCTCGGTCACCGGCGCGGCCGGCGGCGACCTCGTGGAGGAACCCGAAGCCGAAACCGCGCAGGAGGTGGAAGCGTTGCCCCAGGAGCTTTTCGACGAGACGCTCCAGGAAGTCCTCGACGAACGCGACGCTGAGGCACCCGGGGAGGACGAGGCCGCGGCTGAGCCGCAGAAGCTCGAGGACCTGGATGAGCTCGCCGTCGAACAGCCGCAGGAGGATTCCGCCCTCTCCCCGGCCGCCCTCGGCCGTCCGGAGGCCCGCCAGGCCGATCCCGTAGCTGCGACTCCCGCACGACCGGCCGCCCGGGTCACCGCCGTCACCTCCGGAGTACTCGCCGCCCTGAACACGCCGGCGGACCCGCCGTCCGCCCCGCAGATCCGCGTCCTTGGACCCGTCGACGTGATCAGCACCCTCGGCAAGGTCGAGTCCAACCGCCGCAACGGGCTCACCGAGATCGCGGCCTGGCTCGCCCTGCACCCGGGCAAGTCCCGCCACGAGCTCGACGAAGCGGTCTGGCCCGGCCAGCGGGTACGCGCCGACACCCGCAACACGGCGATCTCCAAGCTGCGGGCCTGGCTGGGCCGCGACCCTCTCCTGCCCGCCGACGACCCGTCCGGCGCCTACCTGCCGACAATCACCGGCGGCGTCTACAGCTTCAACAGCCAGGTCAGCAGCGACTGGCAGGAGTTCCAGGCGTACTACCGGGAAGGGATGCACTACTCGGGTACGGAGGCCGACACGGCGCTGGCCAACGCGCTGGCGCTCGTCCGCGGCCGGCCGTTCAGCGACATCGACCAGTCCAAGTACGCCTGGGCCGAGTACGACATCCAGGAGATGATCTCGGCCGTCGTCGACGTCGCTCACGAGCTCGCCACCCGGCGCAGGGCGGTGCGCGACTACCGTGCCGCGCTCGCGGCGGCTTCCCGCGGCCTGGTGTGCGACTCAATGAGCGAGCTCCTCTATAGGGACCTGTTCACCGTCTACAGCGAGATCGGTGACCGCCAAGGGATGGAGCGGACGGCTCATCAGTTGACGCGCATCGAGATCGAGAGCGGGTCCGATTCCGCACCCGAGACGGTGGCCCTGATCAACGCGCTGATGGACGCGAACCGCATCGCGTCCGCCTGACCGGGCACGCGAAGGGGGCCTGTCCGTACCCGACTTCCGGTACGGACAGGCCCCCGACGTTTCGCGTCCTTGCCTGTTTCGTTCACGCGTCGGTCGCGACGCTGAGCGCGGCCCCGAGGGCCTGTTCGAGGAGAGGGCGGCAGTCCCCCTGACAGGTTCCAAGCGTTACCGGTCGCTCGGACGGCGTGGTCAGGTCCCAGCCCTGGGGCTGGAGGCGAAGCACCAGGCAGGGCTGAGGAAAGTCTCCGAAGCGCATCGGCCCGGTCCGGGGCGGCATGACGAGCACGCGCAGACCGGCCAACGGTACGTCCTGCGATCGGGCGGTGTGTACCGCCTTGCCAATGCGGTCGAGCTCCCGGGCCACCGCTGCCGCCCCTTCCAGGCTTGACGTGGGCTCAACCCACCACTGGATGCTGATCGGGTCCTTGCTGGGCCTGCGATCCGGCCATGACAGTGCGGGATGCACGCTCCGCATCCACGCACGCATCGCGGTCCAGGCGTGGTGCTGGTCGTCTCCACGGCGCCGCTCCATCCACCAGCGGAGAAGGCCCTCCGTTCCCCCGTGAGCCAGAGCAGCGGCACCGTGGGCGGCTACGACCCGCTCTTCCAGGTCCCGGACCTCGCGCTCCAGGGTCGTCACCCGGGTACGCGCGGTCTCGAGCTCGGCTCGCGCAGCATCGAGCCGCTCGCCAAGGCGCACCGGGTCTTCCGTCAGGTCCGCTGAACCAGCCATCTTCTATTGCCTCTTCTCTGAGTTGGGGTGCCTGCGCCCTCCTGGTGCAGAGCGCCGCACCCCGGTCGGCATCCGTCGGGACGCCCGGGGTGAGTGGCGCTTCCGCCTCAAGGCCGGTAACGGCGAGATCGTGGCCACCGGCGAGTCGTACCCGACGAAGCAGGGTGTGGAGCAGGGGATCGAAGCGGTCAAGCGCGCGGCCGCCGAGGGGGACGTCCGCGAAGCCGCCTGACTGGCGCATCTCGGCCACCTCCGGGACGGGACACCGATCCCGGATCCCCCACACTGGAACTTCCCACGCCACCGAGAGGAGAGTCCAAAGCCATGAGCCAAGGAGCGAGCGACATCAAGGGGAACATTTTCGGTGCAGGTGACAAGGTCTACTACGCCGACAACAGTGAGTTGAAGCTCGGCGAGGTAGTGGGTGTCTCCGTTGACGGCGAAATCACGATCTCCTCGGAGTATGCCAACGGCCTCGTCAAACGCGACGAGAAGCAAGTCCACGTCGCCTAGACCCACCGCCGAGGCGGACGTCCGCTGACTGGCGGAGATCGGCCGGCCGGACACCTCCGGCCGGCCGTCGCAGTCTCCCGTCGGGTTTCGGGCGGCCATCAGGTGGCAGGCCGGTGCATTGGATGAGTACAACCCGCAGCTCCAATTGCCCTGCGCGGTGGCGGAATCGGGGCACGGGGCAGTCCGCGGCGGGTGGTTGCTCGGTCGTGGTCAGCGGTCCCGGCTTTCCGCGTCCCGGATTCGGCGGGCGGTTTCGCAGAAGGGGGCGAGCAGGGTACTTCCCGTACCCGGTAGCGGCTCCAGGCGACGTGGTGGTCGCACAGGAGGCGTTTCGTCTCGCCGTGGATGCAGCGTTCGGCGATGTGCAGGTGGGGCGGCAATGGGGACTCCTGCCGGTGGGGCCGGGCCCGGCGGGTGAAGAATCCGGGCCCGGTGGGCGGTCGTCTCGTCAGTACTGGAGGCGTGTTCCGTCGAACACGGCGTCGGCCGGGAGGGATGCGCCGGGCACCAGGCTGGTGATGACCCGGTGGGGAGCGCCGGGGACGTCGGCGAGCCGGACCGCTGGGTGCAGTGGCTTGGCCGACATGCGGGTGTCGTCGGTGGTCATGCCGATGAGGCGCTGCTGCGGGAGGTGGACCAGGAGGGCGTCCCCGATGGTGTAGCCGTGGTGGCGGTAGAAGTCGTCCAGGGCGGGCTCGTGGTTGACCGTCATCAGGCCGTACCGGGCTCGCGTGAACCGCTGCTCGGCGGCGCTGATCAGGGCGGCGGCCACGCCCCGGTGGCGGTAGTCGGGGTGGACGGCCATGCCGTTGATCATGCCCATGCGGTGGACCAGCCGCTCCCGCAGCGAGAGGCGGTCGATGCCGGGGTGGGTGAACAGCCAGCGCGGCGGGCCGCCGAGCAGTGCGCCGATGAGGGTGCCGGTCTCGTTGTCCTCGGCGACCAGGGCCAGGCTCCGGTCGTGGGAGAGGGGCGGCACGGACGGTGAGGTCAGGACGTCCCGCGCGAGGGCGAAGGGGTCGGGGTCGAGAGGGTCGGCGAGTGCGATCACCGGCATGAAGGTGTCGGTGTCGGCGGGGCGGGCGTCGCGGTCAGCGGGAGGCGCGGCGGTCCAGGGCGCGCAGCACGTCGGTGAGAGTGCCGTCGGAGACGGTGTGCATCGGATCGCGGGTGGTGCCGCGCTGGGGGTCGTATGCGTAGACCCGGGCCTTCGCGCCGAACAAGCGCATCAAGGTGTGGGCCGTCTCCAGCAGTTGCGCCTCGTCGGGCAGGCTGCCGAAGTCCGGTTCGGTGTGCAGAACGGCGAACCGGCGGCGGTCCGCGTACGGGAACTCGCCCCGGTGCATCCGGCGCGGGACGAAGCCCCACCGCTCGTGGAAGTTCTCCCAGTAGGCGTGAACGGCGGCGGAGGCGTGGCCCTGATAGGGCTCGCGGGTGATCGTCGCGCCGGGCTCGCCGAGCAGCCAGGTGATTCGGTGAGGCTTGTCCCACATGGCGCCGGTGGCCATGAAGAGGCTGTCGTTGGGGGCCGTGGCCGTCCAGACCTCCGGCTCGGTCCACTCCCCGCCATCCGCGCCGGGGAGTTCCTTGGGGCCCACCCCGGCGACGACCGCCGTACTCGTTCCGTCGCCGTTGTCGCGTAGCCAGGCGTAGTCGCCGGCTGTGGCAGTGAACCCGGGCCCGGGGCTCCACTGCGGGGTATCGGGGAACGCCGCTTCGGGGAAGGAGAGCACGACCGTGACGCGGCCGCGGCGGTCGAAGCGGCGGGGGTTCCAGGTCTGGTTGATGGCGGCCTCTATGTGGCTGCGCAGGCTTCGCTTCATGTGCGGGAACTCCTCGGCTGGAACGGGGCGCGGCAAGGGACGAGCGGACGCGCGCCGGTAAAGGCAGGCCAGGCCGAGAAGGGTCATCGGCGGCCGGACGGTTGCCGCCTCGTTCGGCGACACCCACACAGTAACCCGCATTCATAGACTTAAGCAATTCCGCCAGGACTCTTGACCTTCATTAATCTCACTCATAGAGTTAGGCAATCGCATCGGGCGTCTTCGCCCTCACTCGCGGCACGTCGCCGGACCTCCGCGCAGGCACCGCCGACCCGTACACACCCCTGAGGACTCCTCTTCATGCTCTCCGCGCACCCCTGGGACCACGCCCAGGCCGTCACCTCGCTCGCAGCGCCGGGCGGCGCAGGTGACCGGCATCGCTGGCAGGTCACCGACACCGGCCGCACCTTCGCCGTCCACGGCTCCCACGCGTTCCCCGACCACCCCATGTACGACATCTACGAGACGACCGACGGCGCCCCACCTGTCCCGGCCGCCCGCCTCGCGCAGCTCCACTCGTTGATGCGGGCACGGCTGCTGATCGCCAGGCTGACGCGCCCCGCCTTCACCACGAACTGGACGGTGTGGGAGACCGCCCTCGTCATCGGCGAGGGCATCGACCTGGCCAAGGCCCCCGTCCACGAGCGCGGACCCTGGACGTTCACCTTCGACTACGCCCTGGACACCGAACGCCAGGGCTACCGGTACGAGGCACAAGGCCCCCTCCTCGATGCGGCGTTCCAGGCCGCCGCCGACTTCTTCCACGACAACGAGGTGACCGACCCCGAGGCCAACGGAGACGGCGTCCTCGGCATCGTCCTGGCCTCCTACACCCGCCGGTGCCCCCTGCCCGGCCGGACCGCCGGAGCCCGGCCGTGACGACCTACTGGCGGCGGATGGACCGCACCGCCATGACCGGCTGCCTGGTGAACTGGCCGACCCGCCTCGACAGCTACGGAGGCTGCGGCACCAGCGTCTACGCCGTGTGGCCCGAGGCAGCCGACGAGCCGATGCTTGTCTGCTCCCGCGGCCTGCTGCTGCACGCCCTTCTGCAGGAAGAGCCCATCGGCGACGCCGGCCCGTGGGCCGCCGCCTTCCCCGCCCTCGACGACAACGACCCCGAGGCCGCCGAGCGCTCGACCGGCCTCCTGGCCGCCCTCCTGCTGGGCACCACGGGCGCGAGCTGGGCGCTGCGCGAACTGGACGCCGACCCGGCCACGCCGATCGCCGAGTGCTTCGCGGGCTTCTGGGCCGCCGACGAGCAGGACCTCACCGCCGCAGGCCGCGCCGTCGTGGACGCCCTCACCCAGTCCTACGGCCGCTCCCCGGTGTTCCTGACCGTCCAGGACACCTGACCCTCCCCCAACTCTCCATCGGAGAAGCGAACATGCCCCAGCCCCCCACCCCCGCGCCCCACTCCGTCGCGGCACTCGCCGCCGACCTGACCGGCATCAGCGCCTCGTTCACCCCCCTCGAAGTGGAGGGCCTCGTGCGCACCGCAGCCGAAGCCGTCCACGGCGACCCGGACGATCTCAGCACCCTCCAGCTTGAGCTGGCCGCCCGCGCCCACGCCCTGATGGCCGAAGAAGCCGAGGGGACCATCGAGACCGCCGAGGAGTCACCGGCCGCCGCCTACACCCGGATGCTCGCCCTCCAGAATCGGCTGCGCGCCGAGGCAGAGGCCGCCGCCGAGGAGTTCACCGCGCTCCTGCGCGTCCTGCTTCCCCATGCCGCGTACGTGCTGCTGCAGGTCCGCGGCAACGACACCTTCAGGCTGGACCGCGCGGTCACCGCCGACGGGACGACCGTCCACGACTTCGACGAACCGCTCCCCGCCCTGCCCGAGGACCTGGCCCGCGCCTGGGGCAAGGACCCGCGCTTCGACCTCGACCTCGACCACATCGTGGGCGAGCTCCAGGCCGCCGGAGTCACCTTCGGATCGCTTCCCGAGACGGCCCGCGACGTGGACGTCGACGACCGGTACGAGTACCTGCCCTCCATCGACCTGGGAACCGTCGCATGACGAGATCACTCCTCCCGCCCCCAGCCGTCGGCACACCACCCGCCAGCCCTTCAGCAGCAGCATCGTGACCCCGAGCCGGGCCGCGCGCTGCACCCGAGCCTCCTTCTTCCGCCGCTTCCCCTCCGTGGGTGGCGCTTCGTGTTCCCGTTCCACCACCTTGTGAGAGGACCAACCGCTGTGACCCGACAGATCAATACCGGACATCACGCCCGCCAACTGCTGAGCCAGGACGCCCGCGGCGCCATCGGGGCCGCCCTGGTCGCGCTGGAACATCAGTTCCACGAGTCCGTCGCCTGGGGCAGCCTGCCGGTCACCTGGATGCAGATCCGCCTTCCGCATCCGGAGATGGTCGATCCACAGCCCGCCCGTCACGCGGTCGCCGTCGAGGACATGGACGTCCCGGCCTGGGCCCGCGAAGGCGGGCCGACATTCCAGGGCGCGATGGAGGAGTACGGGCAGGCACTGCTCGACGACTCCGCAGGTCTGGGCGAAGATTCCAGGACCGACCCGATGGGCCCGGCCGTAGGGCTGCTGGCCCTGGCCGAACGGTGGGCGCTCGACCAAGAGGGACGCGTCGAAGGCGTGGACATCCTGGACACTCCCGGGGCCAAGCAGCAGCGCAACCTGACCGCCGTGCTGGCCGACGGTACGGTTCTGATCGTCACGCGCACCGCGGGTGAGCCGACGACGCACCGCTCCCAGAACCACATCTCCCGGTGCCCCCGGGGCCGCACCCTGGCCCCCGCGCTGTGGCTGATGGGACAGGGCAAGGGCTTCTTCCCGCTGGAGATGCCCCCGCCGGTGGAGCGCGTGTAGAAGGGCCGTCCGGCCCGGGGCGCTGGAGCGCCCCGGGCGGGGCGAAGTCCGGGGATCGTCTGGTGCCGGGCTTGTCCGAGCGGCGACAATGACGGCATGCGTTTCGACCTGACCGATCTGCTGCACGCGACCGCCGAGGTGCTGGACGCAGCCGGCCCGCTGGAGCCCCTGCGGCTCGCGCTCGCCAGCCGGGATGTGCAGGTTTCCTTCGCGGAGTTCACCACGATGGCGGACCAGCGCAGCAGCGTCGACCGGCTGGCCGCGGCGACCGGGGCCGACCCGGTGCTGTCCGAGCTCGGCGCGCGTGCCTACACCTACACCCTGACCGCGGACCTGCCCGGCGGGATGGTGCTGGTCGCGGGAACGCACCCGACCCTGAACCGGTCCCGCCCCGAACGCTCGACCTCCACCGCCGCCACCGCGGCGCTCCTGCGGGCCCTTCTGCCCTGGGCGCAGACCCTGGCCGCCCTGCCGGTCTCGGTCAGCGGGTTGGAGGTCACCGACACCGCGCACCGGTTAGGAGTGCAGTTGCTCGTCGACGGAGCCGACGACCCCAAGGCGGCGATGGTCGCGGCCTCGACGGGGGTCACCGCGCTGCGGACCGCCCCCGCCATCCCGTTCGGGATCGACGGCCGCGGACGCCTGCCGTCCGGGCACCCGGTGCTGATCAGCGTCATGTAAGGGAGCCTCGACCACCCGCCACACGGAAGTGTGCACCTGAGTGGACACTCGGCAGAGCGGCGCCGAACCGGTTGAGGGCCGCTCGCCGATCTCGGTCCTCAACGAGTACCAGCAGGTCAAGGTCATCAGCGGCCTGAAGTTCACCATGAGCGCCGACGGCCCCAGCCACCTTCCGACGTTCACCTGCACCGCCCAGGCCACCCACGACGGCGGAGCCGTCCTCGCCTCGGCGTCAGCCTCGACCAAGGCGGCGGCCAAGACGGCAGCGGCGGCCGGTCTGCTGGAGCGGGTCGACGCAGCGCGGGCCGAGCACGCCGGGTGATGCGTTGATGCCGGGCCCGGTACTCCGCGGGCCGGGCCCGTGCGCGAGGGGAGGCGGGACATGACGGCAACAGCCGCGGCAGATCCGTGGCCGTTCGTGGTCCGCGTGACCGGCGGCCGGATCAACCACCGGGCCCGTCCTCGTGTGACCCGAGCAGGCCGGCCGACCGGATGGCTCGACCTCGCCTGCGGTGGCAGCTGCCTGGCCGGCGCGATGGACAACGACCCGCGGGAGACCGACTGCGCACGGTGCGCCGAGCAGGCCGGGCGGGACCGCGACCCCGAGCGGTGGCGGATCGCTGCCGCCGAGCGCCGTGCGCAGCAGGCGGCGGCACGCGGCCAACACCCGCTCCCGTTCGCGGTATGACGACGTGACAGCCCGTCGGCCTTCTCCGCGATCCCCGGCAGGGGCGGGGGCTCGGAACCGGCCCGGCGGCCGGGCTCCAGCCCATAGGATGGGCCGCAGCCGGCCCGTGGCTTGGGACCGGCACGATTCCAAGGGGGCATGGTGACCGCGCAGTCGTCAGCCGTTGGCAGGGACTACCTTTCGCCCGACGGGCGCCGGGGTGTCCTGGCGGGCCTGGAGTCCGCCACCGTCGCAGAGCTGCGCGCGGGTACGCCGGTCCACCTCGACCTCGCTCGGTTCGATGTCTGCCCGCGGCCGCTGGCCCTCCTCGACGGGGACTGGATGGCGGCCCATCCCGACATGGGCCTGATGGCGATCGGCCCCGTGCTCGAGCTCACCAGGCCGGAGTTCGACGAGCTCGCCGCCGGCCGCATCGTGGAGCGGGAGGTCGGCGGAACGGCGCTGTGGGAAGCGTTCCCCGTACGGATCGCCCAGGCCGAGACCACCAGCGAGCTTCAGGAGCGCTTCGCCGCGCTCGGCGAGGGACGCGTCGCCCCGCAGGTCGGCCAGTAGCAGTTTCCCGTTCGACCGAAGGACTGAGCCGTGCCCGAGCGACCTGAGATTGTCTGTATCTGCGGCTCTGCCCGGTTCGCGGCCGAGATGCGTGCGGCGAACCGTGATCTGACCTTCGCGGGTGTCATCGTCGTCGCGCCGGGAGAGGCGGACGGGCCGGTCACCGACGAGCAGAAGACCGTGCTGGACGCTCTCCACCTGAGCAAGATCGACTTGGCTGACCGGGTGCTGGTCGTCAACCCCGGCGGATATGTCGGCGAGTCCACGAGTAGGGAGATCGCACATGCTCAAGCCGCCGGCAAGCCTGTCTCGTTCACCGATCCCGTCTGACCCGTAGACGCTTCGGCCGGGGGCGGATTCAGCAGCCGTACGATTCCAGGATCTGCCGGGCCTTCGCGTCGGCCGGGGTCAACGTGTGCAGCCCGCCGCGGACGGCGTGGTCCAGCACCAGCGCCGGGTAGGTCCACCGCACCGTCAGCCCCGGCCGGAATTCCGAAGCTGCGGGGACTGCGGTGCGGCCGGTCGCGCACACCCTTCCAGGAAGCAGCTCGCAGGGGCCCGGCGGAGGTCTTCGGCCGGCGCGACGACGGCCGGGCGCTGGGCCACTGGCCGGGTGCTGGGCAGCGCCGGTGGAGCGCGGTACGGGAAGGGGCCGGACATGGGTGCGGCCCGCGCGCCGGCGGGAGCCGGTGGGCGGGCCGCGGAAGGGGTGCGCGGATCAGGTCTCGCGGGCGCTGAGGATCAGCGCCCGTTCGCGTACGAGGTCGCCGTGGACTGCGGGGTCGGTGTCCACCGGCAGGGCCTCCACGGCCTTGTCGATGGAGACCATGGCTTCGTCGAAGCGGCGCAGGCGGCGCAGCGCCGCGGCCTGGCGGAAGAGAGCGACGGAGTCCGGGCCCTGGTCGAAGGGGGGTCGGTCGAGGAGGTCGAGAATCCGGTGGGGCTGGCCGGGGAGGTCGTGGCCGAGCCACAGGCCGTGGAGCAGCGCGTGGGCGACCTTGGGATGGTTCCCGGACTCCTCCAGCAGCGGGTCGATGAGGTCGAGCGCGGCCGGATCGGAGCGGCCGAGGAGGGCGAAGGCGTGCAGGGACCGGCTGAAGGGGTCCAGGTCCACGGTCCGGCCGCGGCGGGCGAACAGGTCGGTCAGCGCCTGGCAGCGGAAGTCGTAACGCAGGCCGAGGCCGTACAGGTGCAGCCGGGTCCGCGCGGTGAGCGGTGGCGCGGCGCCCAGGACCTGCTCGGCCGTCAGGTGGGCGAGCGCGCTGCTTCCGGCCCGGCGGCCCTGCCAGGCGAGGTCGGAGAGAAGCTCGGCGGACTCCTCCCAGGAGGGGCGGATCACCTCCGCCCAGTGCTCCGCGCGGGCTGTCCACGGCCGATCGAGGTGGTCCGCGATGTCGTAGCTGGCGATCTCCAGTACGGCGCCCCGGGTGAGTGAGGTGAACGCGGCCCGCTCGAGGACGGGGTGGATGTTGGGCGAGCGCAGCAGCCGGCGGGCGGCCTCCCTGCGGGCCCTGGCTGAGGAGGCGGGCAGCCGGGAGTAGGCGATCACGGCCGCGACGGCGTCGTCGAGCCAGTTCTCGGAGCTGGGGAGGTCGAGCACGGTGTCGGTCACGGGAGGGGCCCTTCGTCCGGTGGGTGAGGTGCGGTACGCCCACTAGAGGTGTGAGAAGGGCCTGCGGTGTGACCAGTCGTCTGCGGCCCGGCGGTGGACGGGCCCTGGGCGGTGTCAGCGCCGATCGCTATGCTCGGCTCAGCGCACCTCGCTTGTGCGCGCCGGCCCGGGCCCACCCCCGGGAGTTCGGTGAATCGTGCTGCCGCGCGGGGGCGAGTGACGACCGGTGCCTTCTTCCGAACCGCACCCTGGCCTGCTCGTGGTGGGACGAACCGCAGCGCCGGGACGCGACGAAGGAGAAGCGGTGGCCCCGTCCTCGCCCAACACCAGCAACCACCAGCGCATCGCCCGCGCGCTGAACACCTCGACCGGCTGCGGCTACCAGACGGCCCTCCAGCGCGTGCAGGCCGCGGCCGACGCGGGCCGGCTGCCCGCCAGGCTCGACCAGGCCGTGAAGAAGCCGCACGGATTCTCACCGAGAACCACCTCCGGCCCACCCAGGCGGTCGCCGCGGAGAGCGTCCCGTCGAAGGCCACGCCACCTCAGACGATGCTGCTCGGGCTGGTCCGCGGGGGCCTGGACAAGACGGTCGCCGTGACGGACGTCGGCGCGTTGGCCCGGGGTCACCAGGTGCTGCCGGTCGACTTGTACTGCAACCGCATCTGCCGTGACGGGTGCTGGATTGGTTCGTTGTTCCGACTGTGCGATGAATCGTTGACGGTTGCGCAGGTCGAGTCGTGGTCCGAGGGAGTGGCCGGGTTCCATGCCCGGTTCGCCCACCGTTTCGGCAGGTCGGAGCCCCGCGAGAGGGCGTCGGACTACCTGAACGGGTTGCTCGCGCCGCTGGAGAAGAAGAACGGGTGGACGCTGTCGGAGCAGGTCGGGCAGTTGCGCCCCGACGGCGTCCAGCGCCTGCTCAACCACTCCGACTGGGACGAGAACGCGGTCCGCGACGATGTGCGGGACTTCGTCGTGGAGACCATCGGCGCCAAGGACGCGGTGCTGATCGGCGACGATACCGGCTTCCTGAAGAAGGGCACCAAGTCCGCCGGTGTCCAGCGGCAGTACACCGGCACAGCCGGCCGCACGGAGAACAGCCAGATCGGAACATTCCTGGCCTACGCCTCGGCCAGGGGGCGGGCGTTGATCGACCGCGAGCTCTACATCCCCGTCTCCTGGACGGATGACCGTGACCGCTGCCGCGCGGCCGGGATCGATGACGAGGTCCCCTTCGCGACCAAGAACGAGCACTTCAAGTGGATGCTGCAACGTGCCATCGACGCGGGTGTCCCGTTCGCGTGGGTGACCGCTGACGAGGCATACGGGCAGGTCAAGCACCTGCGAGTGTGGCTGGAGGAACGTCGGGTCGCGCATGTGCTGGCCACGAAGGTCAACGACACCGTGATCACCGTGCGCGGGGCGGACGCGCGGGTGGACCAGCTGGTCGCCGCGCTGCCCCGCCAGCGGTGGAAACGGATCTCCGGCGGGACCGGCGCGCACGGTGAGCGGATGTACGACTGGGCGCGTGTCGCGATCCGCCCGTACTGGGAGAGCGGCTTCGGTCACTGGGTGCTGGCCCGACGCAGCGTCAGCGACCCGAGCGAGATCGCCTACTACGTCTGCTACGGCCCGGTCGCTTCCCGACTGAAAGACCTGGTCAAAGTGGCTGCCGCGAGGTGGGCGGTGGAGGAGTGCTTCCAGACCGCGAAGGGAGAGTGCGGTCTGGACCACTACCAGGTGCGGCTCTACCGGGCCTGGTACCGCCACATCACCCTGGCCATGGCCGCCCTCGCCTACTTGACTGCCATCCGCGCCGCAGAAGCCGCAAAAGGGGCGCTCTCGACGACGAGCAAGACCTCATACCCCTCAGCGTCCCAGAGATCCGCCGGTTGATGGGCCACGTCGTCGTCACGCGCCACTGTCACAGCAACGAGCATCATCTGCACTGGTCACGCTTCCGACGACGCAGCCAGGCCCGAGCCCGCCGCTCCCACTACAAACGCCGAGGTCACATTCTCCAGATGCGGTTGCAGTACTTGGGCGACCTGTCGCCCACCGAACTGCTGCTCACGGTGCACGAGGCGATGGAGAGGCGCCGGGCCTTGCAGCAGAAGGAGCGGGTCGTCGCGGCCATGCGCGCGGAGCGTGACCGGAAGTTGAACCCGTTCCTCCTTCCCGCTGTGCCGGAGGGTCTGCGCGAGCAGGTGGAACGGCTGGCCTCGCAGACCCGGAAGAAGCCGCGGAGCGGCGAGCCGCAGTGAACCGCCGCCGGCCGGGCACGTTCGGCGCTTCCGCAGGGAACTCGTGCGGCCCCGGCCCCCGGCGCGGTGGCCGGGGTCCGGGGTCCGGGGTCCGGGGCCGGGCTATGCGCCGGTGGCGGCCCGCTTGACTCCCCCGCGTCGGCCGAGGCCGTAGACGACCCGGTAGACGTCGGGCATGTCGAGCTGCCCGCTGGTGCGGCGGCTCATCACTCCGGCGTCGATCAGCTCCTCCAGCAGCTGCGGGAGGCTGGCGGGGCTGCGCGGGCCGGTCCGGGACCGGCCGGTGCCGCTCCCGGCCTCCCGCGCCGATTCCTGGAGCCGCTCGGCCAGGCTGCTCTGCTGCCACAGGCCGAAGACGTCCTCCTCCCAGATCGGGACCTGCTGACCGGCCAGCGGCTCCATGGCGAGGCGGACCCACGGCAGCGCCTGGTGAAGCTCCGCGGCCCGCGCCCCGCAGCGCACGCTGCGACGGAGATCATCGTGGTGCAGCGGCCGGTCGTGTCCGGGGTGGTTGCGGCCGGTGTCCTCAAGGGCGGTGGCCAGCGCGGTGAGGAACGGACGCGGGGTGATCGCTCCCTGCGCGTCCTGGAGGTGGTTGGGCAAGCTGCTGTAGGTGTAGCCGGTGCGGGCGTTGGCGCCCATGAACCGGCCGGCGAGAGTGGTGAAGAACTCCTCCTGCGTCTTCGGGTCGCCGCTCAGCCCGGAGGGCGCGAGATACCGGCTGCCCTGGCTCTGCTCCCAGGTGGGCCAGGCCGCGCGGAAGGCGGCGGCCCCCGCGCTGTCGTGGTTGCCCAGGAGGTGGATGAACAGGCCGTACAGCTCGGTCCTGGCGGTGCGGCCGAGGTAGTCGGACCGGCCCCAGGCGAGGTCGGCGGCACGGCCGGTCAGGAAGCCGCGGTCCGGGCGCGGCACACCGGCCAGGGCCCCGTCCAGCATGTCCGGGCGGATGAACACCTTCGCGCGCAGCCGGGTGGTGCGGCGGGAGAGGGTGACGGCGAGGTTGAGCATGCCGGAGGCCAGGTGCTCGGCCAGCGCCCGGTCCGGGTGGAGCTGGTCCAGGGCGTCGAACAGGACGAGCCGCACGGTGTCGGTGGCCTTCGCGGCGGCTTCGAACTCGGCCAGGGACCGCTCGGTGGCCCCGGGGTTGCGGGTCAGCCAGTCGACGCGCTCGGTCCAGGTGGCGAGGGCGGCAAGGTCCGGCACGCCGAGCGCGGTCAACGCGACGGCACTCCACAGGACGGTCGGCGGTACACCCCACCCCGTCAGGGCGCGAAGCTCCCCTGCGGTCGGCTGGCCGGCGTCCGGCCGGGCGCCGAAGGCGGTGACCGCCTCCGTCCGCTCCAGCCTGGGCATGCGGTACTCCCGCGCAGCGATGGTGCGCAGCTGCGGGTCCGTCAGGGCACGGGCCCAGAACGTCTTGCCCTCGCCCGGCCGTCCGCGTACGACGGTGCTCTCCAGGTACAGAGCCGGGCGGTGGACGCCAGGGGTGTACATCAGCGGAGCCGGGAGGGTGAGGGCGTCGGTGGCGAGCGCGGCCGAGAGCGCGTCGTGCAGCAGTGTCCGGAGTTCTGCGACCGGGAGAGTGAGGGACATCGGGGCCTTCCAAGGTGGGTTTCGTGGCGTCGGTCTTCGTTCTGCTCTGGTCACCACCAGTGCCGGAACAGGAAGTCGCCGCGCGGGATTTCGCCGCGACGGATGAGATCGGCCAGGACCAGTTTCAGCGACGGAGTGAAAGCGCGATCGGCGAAGAAGCGGTCCTCGAACACGGCGTTCTCAAGGTCTTGCGTTTTGGGCGGGTTCGCCTCGACGGTGGCTGGGGTGTTCTCGTCGGCGATCCGGATGCTCAGCCAGTAGTCCAGCTCAGTCGTGCCGGTCTTGCGGACGCTCTCGCGGGTACGGGAGTCCCAGCCCAGGTACAGCTCGGTGTCGTCGAACGCTTCGAGCGCTTCGAGGTAGTCATCGTCGGAGGTGAGTTCGTACAGCTTCACGCTGTCGTTCCCGATGTGCTCGTCGTCCCGCTGGCATCCGCTCAGCGAGCTGTAGGGCTTGCCGTAGACGCGCTCGGCAATGGTTCCGATCGGGATGTGGCCGTTCTCGGCGGTCGCGTAGGCAGCGTGTGGCTCCAGCACGTAGATGGTGTAGGGCGTGTACTCGGGTGCCTCGGGCATGACGGATCTCCCTCATGGGTGGTTAGTGCGTGATCACAGGGAGGAGCGGGTTCTACTAAGGGCTGCTCCTCCGCAACCATAAAGCAACTCATAGACTTAAGAAACATAGTGAGCCGCCTCGGCGGCACAGGCGGGGCCGTCGACCCGCGCCCCCTCCAGGTGGCGCTTCCGCCGCCGCGCACCGTCGCGAACGAGCCGGACGAAGTACACCGCCGCCGCCCGGCGACCGCCCTGCACGCCAGGAAGTGGCGCCGGCGGCCAACGTCGGGCCGAATGCCGCGACCGCAGCGCCCGAGCGCGCCCGCCGCGACCGGGTGCGGCGGCGTCACCGGCCGAGCAGGAGGCCGCCGCAACGGGCCGCCGCCGGCTGGGCGCAGCGGCGAGCGAAGGGGAGGCAGAAAGATCAAAATTGCTTAAATCTATGAGTCTCTGTATCGTTTGGGATGTCGCCGAGCGAACGAGCGCCCCCACGGGGCCCGGACCGTGCGACTGCTGCCCCTCCGCCGCGCCTTCTGGCCCGCCCACTTCTGGAGGCATCCCGTGCCCGAGTCCGCCCACCGCCCCGCTCCCGCCGGCCGGCCCGCGTCCGCCCGCTGGTGGCGCTGGAGCGTTCTGTGCGCCCTGCCCAGCGCCGCCGTCGCCCTCGGCAGCTCCTGGTTCTACGAGCCGCACACCGCCGCCGACGCCCTGATGGCGGCCACCCTCTCCAGCGTCGCGGTCTACGTGTTCGCTACGACCATGCCGCTGCGCCGCCGCACCACCACCTACCCGGTGCGCCAGGCCACCCTGGCCATCGTCGAAGCCGACCTCGACCCCGACGGCGGCAGCCCCAGCGACACCTACGAGCTGCGGGTCTACGGCGTCAGCGTGCTGGTACGGCTCCGCCATCACTGGAAGAGCGAGCACCTGGTCCCGTACGTGCACATCGACCACGAGGCCGAACGGCCACGGCTCCTGCTCGTCGAGGTCGACAACAAGGGCGAGACCGAACACCGCTGAACCCGACCCGCCGCCCACGTCGACCTCAGTGCCTCGGCCACCACGCCACAACCGAAGGAGCAGCCGTGAAGCCCGAGTTCACCCCCGGAGACCGCATCGAGGTCATTCGGTGCACCGACAAGCACGACCCCATCCCCGCCGGGGCAACCGGCACCGTCACACACTGGGATCCGCACCCGCTCATCCGGCAGCTCGTCATCGCCTGGGACGCCCCGCACGCCCACCGCCGCCTGATGCTGGTCCTCACTGACGGCGGCGACAGCGTCACCCTCATCTGACCCGCTGCCGGGCGGCCCCACACCGCCCGGCAGCAACACCCCGCCCACCCGCCCGCCCCACCCCTGAGAGCCGTTGCCCATGCCCGCGAAATCCCCCGCTCCCGCATCCGCCGCCGACATCCGCGCCGCGATCGACTTCGACTCCGAGTACGTCGTCCACCACCGCCACGAGGGCGACTGGATCCGGCCCCGGTCCGTCGAGCACCGCCAACTGCACGGCATCGACGTCTGGCACACCGTCCGACGCTCCGGCCACTACGCCGCCGCCGTCCACGTCGTCGAGCACGGCGTCCTCACCCTCACCAGCACCACCGCAGCGGTGCGGTTCATCCCGACCGCGACCTACGAGGAGTACTACTGCTCAGCCGAGGACTGCGAGGACTCCACCGCCGACGGCGAACGGTGGGCGGGACTGTGCGGCAACTGCGCCGACCGCGCCGAAGCCGAACGCGAAGCAGAGACCGAGGAGGCCGACGCCGGCACCCCGCCCGGGCCGTCCGCGCCCACGGCATACACCACCACCGATCTGCACCACGCCGCCGCCACCGTCCACCACATGCTCCTGCTCGCCCTCGACTCCCAGTCCGGCGTCGGCGAGAGCCTCTGCGACCAGCCGATCCCCCACACCGCAGGTACCGACGAGCCGCGTACCTGGCAGTCCCTCGGCGACGACGCGGCCAGCACCGCCTACCGCGCCGTGGGGAAGCTCGTCGACGAAGCACCCGACCTGTCCGGATGGGCCATCGGTCTGGCCACCGAGCGCCTGGTGCCCGAGCCGGACCCCCTCAGCCGGTGGGAGGACGACAAAGCCAGCATCCGCATCCACCTCGCCTTCGCAGACCACGTCACCGCCGACCGGCGCGCCGCGGTCCGCGACGCGCTGCGCCTGGTCCTGCGCTCTGACATCTGACCCCCGTGAACGCACCCGAACACCGTCGCCCGCTCCCCGGAGACCCGCTCCCACGAGACCAGTTACGCGAACCCGCCTGCGCTGCGAGCACAGCCAGCCGCCCCGCACTCCCACCCACCACGGCCCGGATCCACCAGACCACCGACGGCGAGGGCCGGAGGGACGCGACAACTACACCGCCCGCGCCCCGATCCCCGCCCCGCCGCCGGCCCGCACCCACCACCTCGGAGACCTCCATGCCCACTCCCCATCCCCTGCCGGCCCAGTGGACGATCAACGTCCACCCCGTCGCCAACCTGGCGATCCTCACCCTCCTCGACGCAGACGGGGCCAACCGCGAAATCGGCTACCACCCCCTCACCCCGCCCGGGACCACGGAGCGCACCGTCCACGCGCTGGACGAGATCACCGATCCTGAGCTGCGCGCCAGCGCACAGAAGCTGATCCACAGCTTCTACCAGCGCACCGAACAGGCCCAGGCCAACGCCGACTCCTTCGGCACGGCCGTCCCCGACCAGCAACACCTCTTCGACCGGCTGCGCTCCGAACTCCCGGACAGCCCGATCGACCTCGGCATCGACGACGAGACGCTGACCATCGTCCTCAAGCTCACCGCCGCGGGCCCCCACGCCGGAGCGCTGCTCACCCTGATCGCCCGCTGGCCCGGCACCGCCTCCCCCACCGGCCTGGCGTACGGCGTCACCCAGGACCTCGCCGACAACGGCACCCTGACCGTCACCTTCGACCAACCGCACGCCGAGAAGTTCCTCACCTGGTACCGCGACCAGCCCTGACCTCCGCTCAGGCCCGCGACCACCAGCCCCGCACAACCACCACCAGCACCCGAAAGAAGCACCACCATGGAGAACTGGGAGAAGCGAGCCGTCCTCATGCCCGCCACACCCCTGGGCCTGTGCGAGGACAAGATGGCCGACGCCATGGCCACCGCCCTGGCCGCCATCGAACAACGGGAAGGCGAACGGCGAGGATGGGACAAGCCCGCACGGCTGTTCACCGTCCACCTGGCCGGCCTCGACACCCGCTCGATCGAGCTGCGCATCGTCCCCGCGCGGCTCTGGGGTGCTCAGGTCCGCAACCCCGCCGACGCGATCGGCCACACCGCGCAGCGCCTGCCCGCCGTGCCGACAGCGGTGGAGCACCGCTCGTACGCCGACGCCCCCGTGGCCGGCGTCGCCGCGATGTTCGAAGGCTGGGACCGGCCCGCAGACCGCAAACCGACCGAGTACGAGCAGCGCTCGAACGCGCAGGGCCGGCGCGTCAACCACCTCGCCCCCGACCGGATCGAATCGCGCCTCGTCTACGCCGTGGACATCAACCAGGTGGAGTTCTACGTCCGACGCTGCCGTGGCCAACAGCCCCACGTGCTGTCCACCGCGCAGCGCGACCAGACCACGGTGGGTACCGGCCTCGTCCCTCTTGGCCTGGGCCGTATCGCCCACGCACTTCGCGAGGGACAACCCGCCTTCTAACAGAAGGGATACTTAACTCTATGAGCGTGGGGTCATGTTGGGGTCACCTTAGGCCGTGACCATCCGGGGACATCTGCTCCTGCGGGTACGGCCCGGAGATCGCCCGGTTGGCGCCTGCGGATGACGTCTACGCTCAGGATGTTCGACCGGGGCATCTGTGTGGCTGGCCGTGCCGATGGACACAGACGTGCGGGCCGGCCCCATCTTCCTTGGGGCCGGCCCGTGGTGGTGCGGTGCCTCAGGGCAGGGTCACAGATCGAGCAGGAAGTCGAAGTCTGTGTCCTTCGCGCCGAGCAGCCAGGCCTTGGCTTCGGCCGGGGTGAAGACGTGAGGCAGACGATCGGGGTTCTGCGAATCGCCGATCAGGACGTACCCGTCCTTGACGGCGACTCGAACGCAGTTCCCGCCGCCGCCGCTGTACTTGGACACCGTCCATTCGACCGATGCCAGATCGAACGAGGACGGGTCCGGCTTTTCTGCACCGGCGCCGCTGTACTTGGACGCCGTCCATTCGACCGAAGTCAGGTCGAACGAGGACGGGCCCGGCTTTTCAGTCACTGTTCTAGCTCCTTGATCTTCTTCTTGAGGCGCGTGCGCGTCTCGTCGGGGTCCAGCGCTCGCTCCCAGAGACTGGAGAAAGCCGCTGTGTAACGCTGCACATCTTCTTCCCCATCGAAGTACAGCGAGCTGACCATCGTCTCCACCCACACCACCTGGCGGGCCGCCTCGGGAAAGGCCATGACGACGAACGGGCCGGCGGAACCAGGATGTAGTCCGACGGCCGCTGGTAGGAGGCGGATGGCGTTACGCGGGTCCTCGGACTCGTCCAGCACTCGCTCCAACTGCCGTCGTGCCACCGCCGGGTCATCTACGGGAAGGTGGAGCGCGCACTCGTCCACGAGGGCGCGCAATTCTGTGAGTGCGCCTTCTCGCACTTGCTGCTGACGGTCCATGCGGACGTCGACGAGGGCCTTGACTTCGGAGCGTCGCAGATCGGGCCTCATCAGGGCGATGACGAGGTAGGCGTACTCCTCGTTCTGATGGAGCCCCGGCCAGACGTCACGTTCGTAGTTCCACAGCTCAGCGGCCCGACGCTCCATCTTCAGGAAGCCCTCGAACTGCATAGGGCCGAGCAAGTGGGCATTACGCCGCCACAGTGCTGGGCGTGGTCTGCCAGCGGGAGTGGTGTCGGCTCCCAGGAGGGCCACAATCTCGGAGCTTTCCGTGGCGTTGGCCTGGTATGCCTCAAGCAGCGCTTCAACGAGGTCGCGGGCAACGCGCCGGCGCTGTCCGCGCTCCAGGCGGCTCAGCCCGCTCTTGTCGATCTTGACGCCGCGCTGGCGCAACGCTTCGTGGCCTGCGACGTCGCCTTGGGTGAGGCCGCGCCGTTCGCGCAACTCCTCAAGGCGCAGGCCGACTTCGCTGAGGGTCAACGACCACGGCGTCTCTGGCATGGTGGCCAGTCTGACGGCTCGTAGCGCCTCCTACAAGCAATATGGTTGAGCAATTTGCTCGACCATATTGCTAAGGGCTTGCCTGAGGGAGCATCCTAGCCAGGGTCACCAAGTGTGCAGCATCCGTCGCCACGCGTGGAGGCCGTTCCGCTTGCTCTGCTGCCCGTACTCGCCCAGGGAGGAGCTGTCGCGATGCAACCGACGTTGTTCAGCTTCCTGCTGAAGGATCGTGACCTCCTTGGCTGGGAGGCGTTCTGCGTCCATTTCGCGGCCACCGGGCGGAAGGCTGCTCGGGAGACCGGCAACCACCGACTGGCCACGGTCAGTGTAGGGCGCACCACGTTCGACAGATGGTCCTCGGGGACGTGGTACGGCCGTCCCCGCGGTGAGGCGGCGCAGATCCTGGAACGCCTGCTCGGTCACACCGTCGAGGAGTTGTTCAGCCCGGCGCCCGGTGCGAGTGAGCCAACGGTGGCTCTGGAGTCGGTGGCCGCGCGGGTTGGTTTGCGCTGGCCCACATCCAACTTGATGCTCCCCGCCGGCGGACCGGCAGGGACCTGGGAGATTGCTGGACGTCAGCGCCTGGACGGCACGAGCGCCGCGGTGCACCTTCTTCCCGTCGTCAGGCGAGGTGAGGATGCCGACGTGCACGATCTGGGCCAGGACGGGCTGCGGGACCTGGAGCGGTTCTTACGGCCGGTGCGCCGCGGATTCCTTGTCGGCGTCGAGGAGCGACAGGACGACTTCAACCTGTACGTCCGCGACGCCGCAGCCGCTCGTAGGCCCGCTCTGCCCGGGCCGCCGGCCACCGGCGGCCTGTCGATTCCCTCGGCGTACCTCCTGGACGACCTCTCCTACGGCATTCTCTGGGCCCTCACCCAACTCGACGACGGACTTCTGTCCGATGATCAGGCTCTTGACGCCGAGCAGCACCTTCTGGATACCTACCTCTCCTTGCCCCGCTCGGCGCCCAGCCAGCTACTCGTTGACCTGACCGCCGTTGGCAGCAGTTGGATGGGGTCGGCGTTCTGTGCCCGGCACATCCGGCAGGAACTGGCCGATGCGAGCGAGGTGCCGATCTTCTGGACCCGTGAGCAGACCGGGGAAGAGGCGGCCTGCTGGCTGTTCTTCAAGCACAAGCTGGACTACCTCCAAGCCCTGGATCGCTTTCACGGCGCCGCTACCCAGACTGTCCGGGTCTTCTGTCTGCCCGAGGCCGAGGTGGCGCGCTCCGAGAAGTACGAGAGGGTTCTGCTGCTGTTGGCGATCGCCCTCATGGAGCGCTTCGGGATCCGGGTCAGGGTGGTAGCGAAGACGGAGTACTCGGAGGTGGACGGGGTGGCCTTCGTCCCCGGGCAGCGAGCCGTCGTTGCCAACTGGGTACGAGCACCCGGCGGAGCGCTGTGGGCGGCCGCCAGCACGTCGACCCGCGGGGAGCTGCGTACCTACGCCAGCGTTTTCGCCGACGCGCAGGGCGCCGACGTGCTGGTGGGCGAGGACCCGGCGAGCCGTCTGCGGTCACTCGCGGACTATCTGGGCCTGGACTGGGGCTGGTTGACCGCCAGGTGTCACGCTCTGGGCGAGTACGGCGTGGCCGGCCTCGTTCGCCCCCGCAGCCGTCTGCTGACCGTGGAAGCGCTCGATGAGACCCTGCTCTTCCTCGGCAAGCTCGCCCCGTCCCGGTGATTCCCGTCCGTACTGTCGTTCCGTCTGAAAGGTCCTTCGTGCTCTCCGCTGACCGTGACCCGAACCGAACCGTCCTGGTGCTCACCCTGGGCGGCACCATCGCCATGACGCGCACCGCCGCGGCATCCGGCGTCACGCCCACGCTGACAGGATCGGACCTGGTGAGCGCTGTGCCCGGCCTTCGAGACGCCGCCGAGGTGACCGTGGAGGACTTCCGGCAGATGCCGGGGGCCTCCCTGGCGTTCAGCGACATCGTCAGCCTCGTGGACCGGCTGAAGCAGGCCGACCGGGAGGGCGTCGACGGGGTCGTGGTGACGCAGGGCACCGACACGCTCGAAGAGACCGCATACCTGACTGGCCTCTACTACCAGGACCCCACACCGGTAGTCTTCACCGGCGCCATGCGCAACGCGGCGACGGCGGGCGCGGACGGCCCGGCGAACCTCCTGGCCGCCGTCCAGACCGCTGTGAGCGCGGAGGCTCGCGGTACCGGGGTCCTCGTCGTCCTGGGCGACGAGATCCATGCCGCCCGCCACGTCCGGAAGATGCACACGACCAGCCCGGGAGCATTCGAGTCTCCGAACACCGGACCGCTCGGCCACGTAACGGAAGGGACGGCTCGGCTCCGCGGCTCGCTGAGTCCGATCGCGCCCGTACCGCTTCCGGTGGGCGCCCTGCCGCAAGTGGAGATCGTCACCGCGTCCCTGGGCAGCAGCGGAACGCTGCTGACAGGCCTGGCGAATGAGGTCAGCGGCCTCGTGGTGGCCGCTTTCGGTGCCGGCCACGTCCCCGAGACCTGGTGCCGCCCGCTGGAGGCGCTGGCTTCCACGATGCCCGTCATCCTTGCCTCCCGCATCGGCGCCGGGCCCGTCCTCACCTCGACCTACGCCTTCCCCGGCTCCGAGAGCGACCTGTTGGCCCGCGGCCTGATCAGCGCCGGAACGCTCGACCCCTACAAGGCCCGTCTGCTCCTGGCCGCCCTCCTTGCCGCAGGCACGCCCCGCCCGGATATCGCGAAGGCGTTCCTCGACCACTCCTAATCCCACCCCCAACCCCACCAGCACAAAGGACATCCCTGAACATGCGCTTTGCCCAAGTTCGCACCGGCCGGCAGTTCGTGCTCGCCCTCGACCACGGGGAAGACCTCCTGGAAGGCATCACGCGGTTCTGCGCGGACCAGGGCATCCGGGCGGGATACATCCCGCTGTTTGTCGGTGGCCTTCGCTCAGCCCGTTTGGTCGGCTCGTGCGAACCCCTCGCCGACCCTGAGGCCCCCTTGTGGGACGAGGTCACCGTCGAGGTGCTCGAAGCGCTCGGCGGCGGGACGCTCGCCTGGGATACGGAGAAGGACTGCCTGGCCCCGCACATCCACGTCGCGGCCGGCATCAAGGCGAAGTCGGCCGAGGGGCGGGTGTCGCACCTGCTCGGCGCGACGGTGCAATTCATCTGCGAGATCCCCATCGTCGAAGTCGTCAGCGACACCGTAGGGCCGGCGCTTACGCGGCAGCGCAGCGCGGAGCTGTACGACGTGCCCCTCCTCGGCTTCGGCACAGGCAGCTGAGGGGGTAGACGACAATGCGCAGGGCGATCCGCTTCCCCGAAGTGGTCGAGGCTCACCGCATGCGCATCTACGAGACGTTCACGGTGCACTTCGAGCGGGCGGCCAGGGAGGTGGCCCAGCTCGACGGCAACGCCTCCCTCGCATCCGTGTACGTCTCACGGTCCTCCTGGGATCGCTGGATGATCGGGGACATCAAGGGTTTGCCGCGGCTGCCGACATGCCGCGTCCTGGAACACCTCTTCGGCGAGCCGGCCGAGCAGCTGTTCGGCCGGCTGGAGCCGGAGGCTGTACCACAGGCCGACGCCGGGGCAGTAATGGCCGTCGACTCGGTGATGTCGCCGCATCTGGCTGCCATGGAGTCGTTCCGGCTCGCGGACCGCCAGCTCGGCGGCGGGCACGTGTACCGGTCCGTGGTGCACTACCTCAACACGGTCGTCGCCCCGACCCTCTTCAGCGCGGCGGACAGCCGCGAAGACGGTGAGGCCGCCTTCGGCGCGGCGGTCGTTCTCACGGAGATGGCCGCGTGGATGGCTCACGACGCCGGCCGCGACGATCTGGCGTCCGGGCATTTCGACCGAGCCCGTCGTCTGTCGCAGAGCCTGACCGATGTGGCCGCCGGCGCGAACGTGCTGGCCGGCATGAGCCACCTGGCCCTGCAGACCGATCAGGTCGAAGCCGCCGCCGATCTCGCCCGCAGCGGGCTCGCCCGCCTCGCCGGCGGCCCACCGGTGCCGACCCTCGCGGCCCGCCTCCACGCCATGGAGGCCCGGGCGCTCGCCCATCTCCACTCCGAACGAGAGGCGCAGCGGGCGCTCGACGCGGCACGCGAAGCCCTGGTTCTCGCACGGACCGCGCCGGCGTCCAGGTGGGTGGCTCCGTTCGACGAAGCGGCACTTGCCAGCGAGGGCGCTTCCGTGTTCCTGGATCTCGGCGAGCTCAAGGCCGCGGCCACGGAAGCAGAGCACGCTCTGGCGCTGCGTGACGCGAGCCGGGTCCGCAGCCGGGCATTCGGGCAGGTCACGTTGGCGCGGGTCCTGCTCGCACAAGGGCAACTCGACGCTGCGTGCGCGGTCGGCATGGAACTGCTGAACGCCTGCCAGTCAGTGACGTCCCTACGGCTCAGCAGCCAACTTGCGGCGCTGCAAGCCGATTTCGATCACCATCGCCAGGTCTCCGAGGTCCGTGAGCTCCTCTCGCGGATGACCGCCACGGCACAGCACCGTAGATTGCTGCTCGGAAGTCTCGCGCTCCCGGAAGGTCCGCAGTGAACGATGCACCCATGCCGGGTGAGCCCGGCCGTGACGCCTACCTGGCTGAGGGAAACGCTCGGCAGGCCCGGAAGCGGGCGGCCGCGGACGCCCTGATCCGGGACCAGGCCGGGAGGCTACTTCTGGTGAACCCGACCTACAAGGACGGGTGGGACCTTCCCGGGGGCATGGCCGAGGACAACGAGGCCCCGGAGGATGCCCTTCGGCGGGAGCTCCGCGAGGAGCTCGGCCTGACGATCGCCGGGCTGCGGTTCCTGTGTGTCGACTGGGTGGGGCCACACGGCCCGTGGGACGACCTCCTCGGATTCGTCTTCGACGCCGGTGTCCTGTCCCCAGAGCAGACCGCCCGGCTGAAGCCGAGCGACGAGGAGATCTCCGAGCACCGCTTCTTCGATGCCGCACAGGCCCTGCCCCTGCTGCCGGAGCGCCAGCGTGCCCGGGCCGTCCATGCCTTGCAGGTCCTCGAGGACGGTGTCCCACGCTACCTCCGCAACGGAGTTGCCCTCTGAGCGGGAGGGGCAGGTCCGGTCACGCGTTGACCTCCATGGAGGGGGCGCGCCCCTCAGGCTGGATCATCACGGTCCGGATCCGGGAGAACACGCTGTCGATCACCCCGAGCTCGTGATCGGACAACGGCTGGCCGAGCAAACGGAGATCGTGCCCGGCCAGCTGGTGGTCGCCGGCGCCAGCGACCACCACAGCGTTCGGCACCTGCTGAAGGATGAACCGTAAAGCCACCCGGGCCAGGGCGTCCGAAGACGGGCCGAAGCGGCTGGCCAGCTCTGCGAGGCCATGGGTAACCGCCGACGCCATCGCTTCCGCGTGGTCGGCCGAGCCTCTCCAGGCGGCCAGAGCGCGGTCCGCGCAGCCACCTGCGAGCGCGCCGTGGGCCAACGGCGAGGCAATGATCAGGCCGACGCCGTGCCGGGCGGTAAAGGCACCAAGGTCTTCGTCTCCCAGGTCGGCCAGCGGTAGCAGGCCGCTCGCCTGTGTCCAGACCACGTCAGGACAGATCCGGTCGAACAGATCCAGGAAGCGTCGTATCGAGCGGCTGGAAGAACGGAAGCCCGGACCACACAGACCGATAGCCCGGATCTGCCCGAGATCGCGCAGCGCCCGCATCTGCTCGACGACCGGATCGAGGTACCGGTCGCCGGGGCCGAAGTCCCAGGACTCAAGGGTGTAGAGGGCCAACTCGTCCAGGTACAGATTCTCCAGGGTCTGCTCGAGCTGATGCCGCACCCGCGGGCCGGCGTAGGGGTGGGGAGCGGATCCCTGGACCCGGCCGACCTTGCTGGCGACCTGCGCACGGTGGCCCCGGTGCTCCTTGAGGACTTTGCCGACGAGCCTCTCGGCGTGGCCGCACCGGTGGCCGTCGGCCGTGTCGAACAGGTGCGCCGCGCCCTCGCCGCCGCCTGCCTCCAACGCGCGGCGCAGCCCGTCGAGCAGCCGTGCGTCGTCCGGTTGAACGGCGTTCGGCGCCCAGCGCGAGGTTCCGCTGCTGACGCCCAGCGGGTGCACCATCAGGTCCGGGGACAAACGGCGGGGTGCGAGATCGCTCGGTGTCATCGGTCAGCGTCTCCCGCTCGGTAGAGGAAGATCGCGATGACGCGCTTCCCCTTCTTGTCGCGCTGGACTCCCCAGGCGCTCGCCAGTACGTCCACTAGAAACAGGCCTCTCCCGCCCTCATCGTCTTCATCGGCAGCCAGAGGCTTTCCGGGCAGCGCCGTGGTGTCTTCGCCGCGGTCGCGAACCTGGACAGCCACTCCCCAGTCGTAGACGTCGAGGGAGATGTCGATCGCCGCTCCAGCATGCTCGACTGCGTTCCCGACCAGTTCGTCGGCCACCAGGACCACGTCGTCCGTGTAGTCGCTGTCGGTCTTCCCTGCGAGGGTGGTGCGGACTATGCGGCGGGCAGCGCTCTGCGGGGCGTCGAGGTCGCAGAGGTCGATGGCAGCGTGCGCCGTGGGGCGGCCGCCATCGCGGCCTGGGCCGGATGGCAAGACAGTGCTGGCGGGACCAAGCACGGGGATCACTCCTCGCTGCATTCACAATGCCCGGGGGCACGGACTGGCAAGTCCTGCTGAATACCGTGGCCCATGTCGCAGCGCGGGTGATAGCGAAACTCGTCCCCACTTCTCCCCACTTCAGCGTCGGCCCCGCCTACTTGCCGGACGGCGGGAAGCGCCGACGGGTCGAGCATCGTACAGAAGGGCGATTTTCGCGCGCTTTCCTCACGCCGGGACATGCCGGTGGGCAAGCCACCGCGTACCCGCCCGGCCCGTGGTTAGAGGCATTTCGCGCGCCAGAATCCCCTCCGAGCTGGCCGTATGGCAACCAACTGGCCCTGAGGCCTCATCAAGTCGCCCTTACCAGCGATCCCGAATTCCAGTCAAGCATTTTCAGAGAAGTGGGGTGAAGTGGGGTGGCGTAGTCGATCTCTAGCGACGGGAGTTCCGGGCGGGTACCGACATCAGGATCGGTGACCGAATTCGGAGCTATTGTCCGAACTCCGGCGTGAGCCCGAACGGGTTTGACCCCGTTCTCCACGCCGCCGAAGTGGGGAGAAGTGGGGGCCGATTTCGCTATCGGAGCGTGCGAAGAAGCGGCGACGCTATTCGCAGTTCCTCCGCCTCGCCGTCCAGGGAAGGGTTGCCGTGATCACTCTCGCCTCACCGGTTCTCGGCGCCTCGCCCGGCGTCGAAGGCCGTCCCAAGAACGGGGCGGGCGCCTGCACACGGCAGTACACCCCCGTGAACGCCGTGCGCCGACGCCCGCCCTCGGGCTCCGAGACCACTCCCGAGGAAGGCCGGTGCCACCTCGTGACCGCGACCTTTGGGAGAACGGAGCGAGGTGCGGCGCCTTAGCGCTGCTGTCTCCCGGCTGCCGTGGCGAGCACTGCCCCACGGCAGCCGGTCCACCCGCCGCCCGCTCCCCTCGTCCGCCCCCGCAGCGCCGCTTCTCCCGAGGACTCACCATGTGCCAGCACAAGCCCGCCTGCCCCTCCGCCGAGGCCACGGACCGCGAGGCCGCCGTCGTAGTCACGGCATACCCCGAACAGGGGTGGAGCCAGCTGTGCAACGGCGTCCTCCTCTTCGACGACACCGGCGAGATCCTCCCCGACGGCAAGATCATCGCTCCGCACCGGCTGGCCGCCACAGCGTCGAGCGCCGCGGCATGAGCAGAACCCCGTTCGTCCAGGGGGGCCTCCCGGTGCCGTACGTGACCGCGTGGAGCACGGAGACGCACCCGGCTGCCACCGTGGTCCTGCACCGGACCGGGCAGGGCATCGGCTACGCGGACGAGACGCCGTACGACCGCGACAGTGACGGCGTGCTGTGGATTCGGCAGGCCATCGCTCAGGGCGCCGGCAAGGCTCTGTTCCCGACCGTCCATGCGCTGCGTCAGCGGCGCGCGATCAGCCGAATGCTGTGCCAGGTCTGCGGCGCCGACACTCTGCAGCAGGACCCGGAGCGGCAGCTATTCGTCCTCAAAGATGTCGGCCGGCCGGTGGACGAGGGGGAGCTGACCACCGCCGCCCCCGTCTGCCCGCCGTGCGCGCTCATAGCGGTAACGCACTGCCCCCATCTGCGCGAACACGTGGCCGCCTGGGTCGAACGCCCAGCGTCCTGGGGTGTCGCAGGAGTCCTCTACGACCCTAGGACCCTGCTGCCGGTCCCCGGCGAGGACATCGTCCAAGTCGGCTACGACGATCCTGCTCTTCGCTGGGTGCTGGCGACTCGTCACGTGCTGTCGCTACATGGCTGCATCGCTGTGGATGTGAACGATCTCGCCGCCCTGACGACGAAGTCGTGCCCGGCGCAGGGCCCCCCGTTGTAGGTCCCTCCGCCGCTCCCATTCCAAGAACAGGGCAAAGCCGCCGTACGCCGTGCCCACCCACAACCGCCCGGTCTTTTCCGGGCCCGTAGAGATCGGACACCATGGACAGCCGCCTCATCTCTCCGCACCAGCCCCTGCCTCCCGGGGCAGCGGTTGCCGGTGCGCTGATTCCGACTCCCCGGAACGCTCTGGCGCGGCCCCGGCGAGTGGGACGGATCGAGGACCACGGCTTCATCGGGAACATGCAGACGGCCGCCCTGGTCGACCGGGACGGCAGCATCGACTGGATGGGCCTGCCCCGCTTCGACTCCCCGGCCCACTTCACGAGCCTCCTCGGAACCGAGAAGCACGGGCTGTGGCGCATCGGCCCGGCCGGCGCGGACGGTGCCGCGCCCGCAGCAGCGGACAGGCGGCGCTACCTCGACGGCACCCTGATCCTGGAGTCCACCTGGATTACCACGACGGGCACGGTCCAGGTCCTCGACTTCATGCCGGCCACCGGCGAGGCACCGCAACTGGTACGCATCGTGCGCGGCGTCAGCGGTCGGGTGCCCATGCGCTCTCTCCTGCGGGCGCGTCCCGGCTACGGAAGCAGGGTGCCGCGGATCGAGGTCGACGGTCGCCGGGCGAGCACCGACCTCGGCGACGGTCAGCTCTGGCTCGACACCGCCGCCCCCACGCGTGAGACCGACGGTGATCTGTGGTCGGAATTCACGGTGTCCGCGGACGAGCACGTCGCCTTCACCTTGTCCTGGGAGCAGGGCCACGACGCCCCGCCGCCGCTGCCGGACGCGACTGGGCTGATGAAGGCGACCGCGGACTTCTGGAGGGTCTGGCTTTCCCAGTCCACCTACACCGGGCCCCACCGGGGTGCCGTCGAGCGGTCCCTCATCACGCTCAAGGCCCTCACGTATGCGCTGACCGGCGCCATCGTGGCGGCACCGACGACGTCGCTGCCCGAAGAGATCGGCGGCGTGCGGAACTGGGACTACACCTTCTGCTGGCTGAGGGACTCCGCCCTCATCGTGGAGATGTTCCTGGCCTGCGGCTTCGTACAGGAGGCCCGGGACTGGATCGCCTGGGTCCGTATGGTCATCGGGGGCCGCCCCGAGAACTTGCAAATCATGTACGGGGTCGGCGGCGAGCGCGACCTGCCGGAGACCGTGCTCCACTGGCTGCCAGGCTTCGAGAACTCGGCCCCGGTCCGGATCGGGAACGGCGCCGTCAAGCAGCTGCAGCTGGACATCTACGGCGAGGTCGTCAACGCCCTGTACGCGGCGCAGCAGCGCGACCCGGGCCTGACGGCGGTCGTCGCGCCGCTGATCACGGACCTGGTGGGCTGCCTGGAGACGTGGTGGGAGGAGCCTGACGAGGGGGTGTGGGAGGTCCGCGGACCGCGCCGACAGTTCGTCCACTCCAAGGTCATGGCCTGGGTCGGCTTCGACCGGGCGGTGCGGCTCGTCGAATCCGGGGCCTGCCAGGGGCCGGTGGAGCGGTGGCGGGAGATCCGGCACGCGATCCACGAGCAGGTCTGCCGCGACGGATACGACGAGCAGCGGAACACCTTCACGCAGTCGTACGGCTCGCCGGCACTGGACGCCTCCCTGCTACAGCTGGCCATCACCGGCTTCCTGGACCCGGACGACAAGCGGCTCATCGGCACGATCGAGGCGATCCAGCAGGAGCTGTCCATCAAGGGCGGGTTCCTGCTGCGATACCACACCGACGGCGCGGCGCCGGGCGTCGACGGCCTGCCCGGTGACGAGGGCGCCTTCCTCATCTGCTCGGGGTGGCTGGTCACCGCTCTCGCTCTCATCGGGCGCGTCGACGAGGCCGAGATCCTCCAGGACGGACTGCTGCGGGCCCGAAACGACCTCGGCCTGCTCGCCGAGGAATGGGACCCCGTCAACGAGAGGCAGCTGGGGAACTTCCCGCAGGGCTTCTCGCACGTGGCGGTCATCCAGTCCGAGCTGGCCCTGGATGACGCGCGGCGTGGCCGGGAGCTGGTCGGGGCGGAGGCCGGTCGATGAGAGCGGCCTCCCTCCACCCGACGGGGTTCGCGGCTACTGGGCCCGGGGCCATGTCGCCCTCGTACGGGGCCTGCCCCGGCCCGGAGGAGATCACCGTCGACGACCTGTTCCCCCTGAGGGTGGCGCGGGAGCCGTTCGAGGCCGCGATCGGGGAGCATTTCGACACCCTGACGATGCCCAGTCGCGCCGCGCTGGAAGTCATCAGCCGTTTCGAGGAGTTCCGGCCCCACCCGGTGGGCGCCGCCGTGGCCCGTGCGCTCACCGACGAGTGGGTCCTCATCCTCCCGCCCGGCTCCGGCTACGGAATGCAGTGGAGCTGGCCGGCCGAGCACCGCGACGAGGGCCTCCTCGAGGTCCCGCCGCGCACGGCCGGACCGGACGACGACCTGCGCTGGGCCCGCTTCGGCAACGCGCAGGGACGGGTTTTCAGCGCGCCGTTCCTGCTGATGGCCGCCCTGTGCCCGCCGCCCGCCGCCCGCCCGCCGTACCCCGTACCTGCCCGAGACGACCGCACGCCCGTGGGGATCTGATGAGCACTCTGATAGAAGCCGCAGCGGTTGCCGTGCCGTCGGCGTTGGCCCTGGCGGGCGGAGGTGCGGTCTGGCACTTGCGGGGGTCCCTGCGGGCGGAGCGCCGCCGGTCCGACAGGTTGCAGCGGCATGCCGAGAACCTGACCCGGCAGTTGCGGGCCGCCGAGCTGCTCCTCGGGCAGGTGGCCGACGAGGTGGTGCCCGCGATCCAGGCGGCCGTCGTGAGGCCTGGTGCCGGGCAAGGCGTCGACTTCACGCTGCCGGACATTCTGAGGGGCACCGTGTTCGCCGACCGGGTGCGTGCCGTCGTCGATTCGGTGGCCGCGGCGATGCGGCAGGTGCAGTACGACGCGGAAACTGCCACCGGTGTCCAGGTGTCCCAGGTCAAGCAGGAGGCCGAGGCAGCGGCTGCCGAAGCCCAGCGTGCTGCCGAGGAGGCCGCTCAGGCTGCGGTGCGCAGCTTCGCCGCGTCCTTGGTGGTGATCGCATCGAGGGTGAGTCGGCAGATCAGCGAGGGGGTGCGCTGGCACGCGGGCGGGGAGGCGTACGAGACGCTCGTCACCATCGACCGTCTCGTCCAGCAGCTGCTGCTGGTGGCGCAGAACTACGTGATTCTCGGCGGTGGGAAGCTGTCCCGGCGCTGGCCGGCCACCACCTTCACCGACGTGGTCCAGGCGGCGATGGGCCACCTGGAGGGGTTCGAGCGGATCAAGCACGAGGAATCCGATGTCGCCCTAACCAGCCGGGCAGTCGGGCCGGCCGTCCACACGATCGCGGTGCTCCTCGACAACGCGCTGAAGTACTCGCCCTCGTCGGCCTCTGTAGACGTGCGCCTGCTCAACGGGCATCACGGCCTGACGGTGCGGATCGACGACGCCGGGCTGCAGATGAACCGCGAGGCCGTGATGGCCGCCCGCCAGACCCTGAACGGTCAGAAGACCGCGCCGGTCACCCAGCACGGGGCGCATCCGCGCACCGGGTTCGCGGTGGCCGCGGCCCTGGCCCGCGAGTACGGCTTCAGCGTGGACCTGGAGGCCCCCAACGCCTACCGGGGCACGAGCGTCCAGATCTTCTTCCCCAGCCCCCTGCTCACCCACGCCCCCGAAGAGCAGGGCGCCGGCGTGCAGCCCGCCCCGCCGGCGCCCGCGCCGACGACCACGTCCACCGGCCTGACCGTCCGCCAGCGCGGCGCGGCCCTCGCACCGCGGCAGCCCGCCGCCGGTGCCGAGCACGCCCAGCCGGGCCGCGCGAGCGTGGTCGCCGCCTGGGCCGCCGGCACTAGCCGCGCGCGCCCCACCACCCCTGAAGGAGCCTGATGTTCACCGACACGCACGCCAACACGCTCGGCTGGCTGCTCGACGAGCGGCTCGCCACCCTCGACGGAGTCCAGTGCGCGGTCCTACTCAGCACCGACGGCTTGCTGCACTCCCGGACGGCCTCCATCGGTCACGACCAGGCCGAGCGGCACGCGGCCATCGTCGCCAGCCTGCGCGGCGCCGCCCGCACCTACAGCGAGGAGTTCAGCGGCGGCGGGATGCGGCAGCTCCTGCTGGAGCTGAACTCCTACGTCTGCCTGGTCACGCAGGCCGGCCCGAACGCACTCCTGCTCGTGCAGACCACCGGCCCGGACGTCGACCTCGCCGCGATCGCCCACCAGATGGGCGAACTCGCGGTGAGCGTCGGAGACCAGATGGCCGTGGAGGCCCGGACGCCGGTACGGGACGCGCAGGCCGCGGGGTGAGCGGGCCGCGGCGGGACCCGGACATGGTGCGGCCCTTCGTACGGACCGGAGGGCGTGACCGCCCCAGCCGGCCGGACGTGCGCCTGGAGTCCCTGGTCCTCGCCGCGACCGGCCCGGCCGACGGGCTGCGCCTGAACCACCGCCGGATCCTGGCCCTGGCCCAGGGCGTACGGGGCGGCCTGGCGGTGGCCGACATCGCCGCCGTCCTTCAGCTCCCGTCGTCCACCGTCCTGATCCTCGTCTGCGACCTAATGGACAGCGGCCACCTGAGCAGCCCCGTCAACGCCCGCGACGACGAGCCCGACATCGACATCCTCAGGGAGGTGCTCCATGGTCTACGAACCAAAGTCTGAGATCCGCCCCACCACCGCGGTGCATTCCGCGAAGATCGTCGTCGCGGGCGGCTTCGGCGTGGGCAAGACCACCTTCGTCGGGTCCGTGTCCGAAGTGCCGCCCCTGCACATGGACGAGCCGCTCACCCAGGCCGGCGCCAAAGTGGACGACCTCGCAGGCGCCCCGAAGAAGACGACGACCACCGTCGGCGTCGACTTCGGCCGCATCCACATCAGCGCAACCCGGGTGCTGTACCTGTTCGGGACCCCGGGCCAGACCCGGTTCCGGCCGCTGTGGCAGAGCCTGACCGAGGGCGCTCTGGGCGCCCTGGTCCTCGCCGACACGCGCAACCTCGACGCCTCCCACGAGCACCTGGCCCTCCTGGAAGAGCACGCCGTCCCGTACGCCGTGGCGATCAACCGGTTCGACGACGCCCCCGCATATCCGCTCGAGGAGATACGCCAGGCCCTCGCCCTGGACGTGGAGACCCCGCTGACCGCATGCGACGCCCGCGTGGGCCGTTCCGGCTACCTGGCCCTGATCGAACTCGTCACCTATTTGACCGCCCGCCACCTCCGCCCCCTGGAGCGCCACCCGTGACCACCGCCCCCGGCACCGCCCCGCCGTCGTCCCGTATCGCGCTCTACGAGGCCGAGTTCGCCGCCGACCCGCACGCCGCCTACACGGCGATGCGCCTCGCGTACGGGCCGCTCGTACCCGTCGAACTGGCCCCCGGCGTGCCCGCGACCCTGGTCATCGGCTACGACCAGGCCCGCCGCATCCTCAACGACGAGCTGCGCTTCCCTGCCGACCCCCGAGTGTGGGAGCAGGCGGTCCCCGACACCTGTCCCGTGCGGCCGATGATGGAGTACCGCCCCAACGCGCTGCGTTCGTCCGGCCCCGCACACTCCCGCTACCGGGCGGCGAACGCCTCCGCCCTCGACGCCGTCGACCAGCACCGCCTGCACGCCCTCGTCCAACGGGTCGTCGCCGAGACGATCGCCGATTTCCGCTCCGCGGGCCGTGCCGATCTGCTGGCGCAGTTCGCGTGGCCGACGGCATTCCGGATCCTGAGCGCGCTGTTGGGCTGCCCGGACGAGCTCGGCCTGCGCATCGCGAACGGCATGGCCAAGATCTTCGACGGGGTGAACGCGGCGGCCGGCAACCAGATGCTGGCCCAGGCGGTGTCCGAGCTCGTCGCCCTGCGCCGAAACCAGCCCGCCGAGGACATCACCTCCCGGCTCATCGCCGACCCGGCCCGGCTCGACGACACCGAGATGGCGCACCAGCTCGTCACCCTGTACGGCGCCGGCATCGAACCGCTGACCAACCTGATCACCAACACCCTGTTGAAGATCCTCACCGACGAGGACTTCTCCGCGACCGTGCACTCCGCCGGCGCCTCCGTACGCGAAGTGCTGGACACCGTGCTCTACCGCGACCCGCCGCTGGCCAACTACTGCATCACCTACCCACCGCAGCCCGTCCACCTCGACGGCATCCTGCTGCCCGCCCACCAGCCGGTCGTCATCTCCATGGCCGCGTGCAACAACGACCCCGCCCTGGAAGGAGGTGGGTCCGGCGACCGGGCCCACCTGTCGTGGAGCACCGGCCCGCACGCCTGCCCGGCACGCTCCCTGGCCTACCTCATCGCCGAGACGGCCGTCACCGACCTGCTCGACGCGCTGCCCGAGATGGACCTCGACTGCCCTACCGACGAGCTGACCTGGCGCCCAGGCCCGTTCCACCGCGCGCTGACCCGGCTCCCGGTCCGCTTCCCCGCTCCCGCCGCAGCCTGAAGGAGAAGTTTCCATGCCCCAGCCCGCCACCCCGATCGTCCTCGACCCCACCGGCGCCGACCACCACGGCGAGCACGAGCAGCTCCGCGGCCACGGCGCCGCGGTCCGCGTCGACATCCTCGGCGTGACCGCCTGGTCGATCAGCGACCCCGCCCTGCTCAAGAGCCTGCTCAAGAACACCGACGTCTCCAAGGACGCCCGCGCCCACTGGCCCGGCTACGAAGAGGCGATACAGACCTGGCCGCTCGCGCTGTGGGTCGCCGTCGAGAACATGTTCACCGCGTACGGCGACGACCACCGGCGGCTGCGGCGCATGATCGCCCCCGCCTTCTCCGCGCGCCGCATCGACGCCCTGGCCCCCGTCGTCGAGACCATCGTGGAGACGATCCTCGACGCCCTCGACGCCCTGCCCACCGGACAGAGCATCGACCTGCGCGAACACCTGGCCTACCCGCTTCCCATCGCGGTCATCGGCCACCTCATGGGCGTCCCCGCCGACCAGCGTGCCCACTTCCGCGGCGTCGTCGACGGTGTCTTCGACACCACCCTCACCGCCGACCAGGCCACCACCAACACCAAGGACCTGTACAAGGTCCTGGACCAGCTCATCTCCACCAAGCGCACCGACCCCGGCGACGACATGACCTCCCTGCTCATCGCCGCCCGCGACGACGACGGAGACAGGCGCGGTCTGTCCGACGCCGAGCTCCGCGACACCCTCCTGCTGATGATCAGCGCCGGATACGAGACCACCGTCAACGTCCTCGACCAGGCCATCAGCCTCCTGCTGACCCACCCCGAACAGCGCGACCAGCTCCGCGCCGGCCACGCCGACTGGGCGGACGTCGTCGAGGAGACCCTGCGCCTGGAGCCTGCCGTCAAGCACCTCCCGATGCGCTACGCCGTCAACGACATCGTGCTGCCCGACGGCCAGACCATCGCCAAGGGCGAGGCGATCCTCGCCTCCTACGCCGCGGCCAACCGGCACCCGGACTGGCACGGCGAGACCGCCGACGACTTCAACATCCGCCGCGCCACCAAGGACCACCTCGCCTTCGGGCACGGCGTCCACTTCTGCCTCGGCGCCCCGCTCGCCCGACTGGAGCTCGCCACCAGCCTGCGGAAGCTCTTCACCCGCTTCCCCGACCTCGAACTCGCCGTCCCCGCCGACCAGCTCAAGCCGCTCAGCTCCCTGATCAGCAACGGCCACGAGCAGCTGCCCGTCCGCCTCCGCCCGGCCGCGGCCTGACCACCCGACCAGGAATCCAGATGACCACCTCCGCCACCGTCGCCGCCCCGATCACTCCGCTCACCCGGGCTCAGAAGCGGGTCGCCGCCCACCTCGTGTGCGGGCTCACCAACCCGGAGATCGCGGGCGAGGAACACCTGTCCGGCGACACGGTGAGCTCCCACGTCCGGGTGATGCGCGAGAGCCTGCACTGCCCTCCGCGCTCCTCCCGCGCGGTTCTCGCCCATGCCCTCCTCAGCCACCAGCAGGTGCCTCCGCCCCCGCCCCCACTGCTGCGCCGCGCCTTCGAGCCGGACGCGGACGACCTGCTGCTCATCCGCGCCATCGCCGAGCACTCCCGGCCGGACGACATCGCCCGCGCAGCGCGCATCCCGGCCGGCGAACTGCGCACCCGGACCGGCGGCCTCGTACGCAGGGCGGGCGCCAGCAACGCCGCGCACCTCATCGGGCTGGCCCACACTCACGGCATCCTCGGCGGCGAAGGAACCACCAGTGCCGAGCAGCCCCCGGCACGGCCCGCCGGAGCGGCGCGATGAACACCCTCACCCCCGACACCACGGCCCCCGCCGGCGCGGCAGCCGACCGCGACGGCCAGGCGACGTGGGCGTACGAGATGCGGCCGATCGTGACGGCCGCCGACCGTGAGGCGGCCGCCGCTCTCGTCCAGGACCGCGGCCTGTGGCTCGCCCGACGCGGCTTCGACGCGCCCGCCCTCCATGTCGCCGCCTTCCGGGACCACCGTGCGGAGGCGGTCGGCCTGTACGAGGACGACGGCGGGGACGAAGTCCTCGTCGGCTGTCTCCTCCTGCGCCGGGAGCCGGATCTGCGGTCGTGGGCCGTCGACGACCCGGCTCCGGCACTGAAGGTCTCACTGGCCCACACGGCGCCTGGCCGCACCGACCGGGCCGGATGGCTGATGACGCTGTGGCTCGCCGACTACGCGGCCCACACCGGCATCGACTGTGTGTACGCCGAGGCCCCGAGCCGGAGTACCGGGCCCGGCGGTACCGGCGGCCGGCTCCTGGGGTATCTGCGCGACCTTGGCTGGCACGTCCTCGGCTCCGGTCGTACCCCGGACGGTCACGGGGTCGCGTGGATCCGCCTGCCTGCCGCTCCCTCGCCCGGCCTGGCTGCGCTCATCCACTCCACTGTCCCCGCCGTGACGCGACGCGGGCCCAAGGAGGGCAGCGAGCGATGAGCACCCTCACCCAGCGCTCGACCGGACTCGTACCACCCCTGTCCCTGGGCCGCGCTCTGCCCCCGCGAGCGCGGGCGCTCCGCCCGGCCCCGGTCGCGGCCCCGCCGCTGAAGGACCCTCGCGTACTGGCCGCCTGGCGGGACAACATCAACCGGACTGCCCTCGCGCGCGCCGGTGGGACCCTCTCCGTCGTGCTATACGCGCTGACCGAACCCGGCGGAGACCCGAACACCGACCTGGCTGCCGCTCAGCAGTACGCCGACGCACACCGGCTTCTCGTCGTGGACCGGATCGTCGACACCCTGGCCCGCGACGACCAGGCGAGCACCGACCAGCCGGAGCTCCGCCGTGGATACGCCCGTGCCCTGCACCTCTTGGGCGACCCCGCCTCCCCCGTGCGCGGGCTTGTCACCATCAGCCAGACCGCGGTGACCCGCGTCGGCCGCCTCTACGAAGCCCAGCTGAACAGGTACGCCGCGCTCCGCGTCGGCCTCTTCCTCATCCGCGCCGAGACCGAGATCTGAGCGATGTCGTCGACCACCCTCTTCCCTCTTCTCCAGGCCCTCGGAGGCGCACTGTGACGACAGCCTCCGACACCACCGCCAACCCGGCGGCACCGGGCGGCAGCCCAACCGCCTGGCATGCCTTAGCCGCGCTCCTGGTCGGTGAGGGCACCAGCTACGCGGGGACCGCCGTCCACCAGGTGGCGCTGCCCGCGCTCGCCGTCCTCCAACTCCAGGCCACCCCCAGCCAGGTCGCGCTCTTGGCCTTCGCCGCGAAGTTCCCGGCGCTCGTCGTCTCGCTGCCGGCGGGCGTCGTTCTGGACCGGTACCCGATACGCACCGTGCTGCTCACCACCGACCTCGCCGCGGCCACCTTCGTCCTGGCTATACCCGCCGCTGCCGTTCTCGGCCAGCTCACGATGCCCGTCCTCTACGCCGTCGCCTTCACCCTGGGCACCCTCTCCGTCCTCCACAGCGCCGCTGCGATGGCGGCGCTGCCCCGTCTCGCCGGACCCGGGCTGCTGCACCAGGCCCATGCACGGCTCACCGCGGCGATCACCGTCGCCGGAACCGCCGGGGCAGCGCTGGGGACCCTGCTCGTCGCGGCAGTCGGGCCCGCCCGGGCGATCCTCGCGAACGCAGCGTCCTTCCTCGTGTCCGCGTGGTGCGCGACCCGCATCCGCGTCCTGCCCGTCCCCACGGCGCGGGGCAAGAGGCCGCCGATGGTCGGCGAGATCCGCGACGGTCTACTCCACAGCGCCCGCCACCCCTTGCTGAGTCCCCTGCTCCTGGCCTTGGCCGGTACCGGCTTCGGCACCGGACTGGCCAGCACGTACCTGGCGTACTACCTGCTCACCACAGCGCAAGTCGGCGCGACCGGCCTCGGCGTGATCATGGCGGCGAGCAGTCTCGGTGGCCTTACCGGAGCACTGCTCGCGCCCCGCCTCGTCCGCCACCACGGCCCGGGCGTCGTCCTCAGCATCGGATTGACGGTCTACGCCCTCACCCACGCGGCGCCGCTCATCGCCGGACCTGGGCTCGCGTGGCTGGTGGCCCTCGCCGCCGCGGGGTGGGCGCAGCACGCCGCGGCGTGCGCCGTGGGCACCACTCAGCGCTCCGTGCAGCAGTCCGTCAGCCCGCCCCATCTCGGGTCCCGGACCTTGCAGACCTCCTTCTGGGTCATCGCCGGCAGTGAGACCCTCGCCGCCCTCGCCGCCGGTCCCATGGCCTCTCTCACCAGCGTGCCCACCACCATGCTGACCGGCCTCGTCCTGCTGATCCTGTCGTCCTGGGTGCTATGGCGCTCGCCTATAGGCCGCCTGACCTCCATGCCGATACCCGTGAACGCGGGGACGGGCTGATCCTCCGCACCGACCCTGACTCGCCCGTACGCGACCTCGTAGCCATCAGTAGGACTTCGGTATCCCCCATCGACCAGGTCTACGAGACGCAGTTGCACTGGATAGCCGCTCGGTCGGGCGGGCTGTGGCTGGTGCGCGCCGAGACCGAAATCTGACAGCCGGACTGATCGAGAGGCAGGCACATCACGATGACTACGCCCGGGAGCCCACCCAACTGGGTCGCCATCGGTCGCGACCTGACCGCGCGGGCAGACACCGCCAGAGAGTCGTGGCGGACGCCCGCCCACCGCCGGGCCACCGAGCCTGCGGAGGTGTCGGCGGCGGCCCGGAAGGCCGACGCCGACAACGCCCTCTTCCTGGGGGACATCATTGCCCAGCACGGCTGGCCGGGACGATCCCGGGTCGGCCAGGACGGATGCCGGGCCGCGGTGGCCATTGCCGTCCACGCCGACCAGGACCGTCAGCTTCAGAGCCGGTTCCTTGCCGCCCTGCGCGAGGCGGCGCAGCAGGGTGAGGCGACGCCCGCCCAGTGGGCTCATTTGCATGATCGCGTGCTCGTCAACAGCGGTCAGCCGCAGCTGTATGGCACGCAGTACGTCTACCGGCCGGGCGGACCGGGCGGGCTTCTCGAGCTGCTACGGCTCGCTGAGCCGGACGCGCTCGACCGCCGCCGCGCCCAGGTCGGCCTTCCCGTTCACAGCGAGCAGGCCCTGCTTCTGCGCCGGCGGCACCTCGCCTCTTTATCCACCACCCCGGTCGTCCGGCTCGTAGAGAGGCCCGCGGCATGAAAACGATCACCGTCGTGAACTGGAACCTGGAGAAGGGCATCAACCTGCGCTCCGGTGCCCGCTGGGTCCGCGAGCAGCGCCCCGACCTGTTCTTCCAGCAGGAGGTCCAGCCGGACCAGCTCGCCGAGCTGGAAGAACTGCTCGACATGGACGGCCACATCGCCGTTCCCAGGCCGGGCAGCTCCAACGACAACGCGATCTTCGTGCGCCGTGGTGGGCCGCTGGTGTGCACCGAGGAGTACCCGCAGGCGTGGGCGCCTTGGCACGCGCCGGCGAACATCGCCGTCCGGCTCCGCGGCGCCGACGGCACCCTCAGCCCCCGCCAGATCAGCTGCGTCAGCATGCACACCTGCTACTGGTCCCCCGAGTACCGGCTGACCGAGGCTCGTTGGTGCACCACTCTCGCCAAGCCCGGCTGGCTGGCCATGTGCTTCGGCGACTGGAACAGCTACCGCGTCGGCACCGAGCACGCCTGGGATCCGTATGCGGACCGGGCCTTCGTCGCCAACCGGACCTACGAGGAAGCCGGACGTCGGCACACCGACGTCCGGCCCGATGGCGAGCTCTTGGCGGCCGGCTACATCGAGATCGCCCGTCACGCCGCCGAGCACCTCGGCCGGCCCGACGCCATGAACGCGACGGCCGGCTACCGCGACCACCCCGGCCGCCCCAGCGGCCCCGGGTACTGCATCGACCGCGGCTACCTGAGTGCCGAACTCGCGCCCGCCCTGGTGGACTTCTCGGTCTGCGACTCCCCGGACCTGCGTCGGATGTCCGACCATCTCCCCCTGATGGCCGCCTTCGACGCCGCCGAGCTGCAAACGATCTTGCATCGGAAGGCCGAGGTGTACGCGCCGAACGCCCAGAGCCTCGCCAGTTCGGATGGGCAGGAAGGGGCGTACGCATGACCGACAGCAGGCTTATCGAACCCACGCCCGGAGAGGAGCAGGGTTCCGCCCTCACGCCCTGGCCGACCGGCGCGGATGCTGGGATCGACTTCATCGCCAGCCTGCACGCCGACGTGTGCGAAGAGCTCGCCGACCTTGCCCAGCGGTGCATCACCGGGTACAGCGACGACCGGCCGGTCAGTGCCTCCCTGGTGCGCTCGCGGCTCACGAACGCGCTGACCGGCGCGCCGCCGGTGCTCGCCGTTGCCCGGGACGGACGGAAGGTCACCGGCTGGTGCGCCGTCCGCCTTCCGGAGCCCGGCGAGCAGAAGGCGCGGCTGTGGGGTCCGGTCGTGGATCCGGCGGTGCGCAGGGCAGGGCTGGGCCGGAGGCTGCTGCAGACGGTGGTGGAGGCGGTGGAGTGGCCGCTGGTGACCACGGACGTGCCCATCGACCGGGACGGCGCGACCGACTTCTTCGCCCGTTCTGGGTGGGAGGTGCTGGACACCATCACGGTGCTGCACGGTGCCCCCGCCGACGGCGTGTTCGCTGCCGTCACCGCCGCAGACATCGGGGAGCCGGAAGCGTACGTCTCCGCGGCCGCCCGCCGGTTCGCGGGACTGGAGGAGTCGTTCGCCGCCTCGACGTGGCTGCGGTGGCGCGACGACGCGCGATTCCACCCGGAGACGTTGCTGCTCGACCCGCCGACCGGGTCGCTGCTGCTGGCCCTGGCCCAGGAGAACGCCACACACAGTGAACTGCTGCTGGCTGAGGTGTGGGCCGCTGACGAGGGGGCCCGCAGGCGGCTGATCGCCCAGGCGCACATCCTGGCCGGCGCCCGGCAGGTGACGACCGTGCGCGCGGTGACCCGGCAGGACCCGGCCGACTTCGTCGCCCACGGCATGCGCGTCACCGGCCGCTGCCGCACCTTCACCCTTCCCGGCGAGCGCTGCGCCCCGGGCTTCCGTTGATCCACCACCCCCTTTCCGACAGGAGGGCATCGATGCCCGCATCCGTGAAACCGCCGCTCGTCCACGCGGTCGACATCATCGCCACACCGGACGAGGCCAGCCATCTGGCCGGTGAACTCGCCACCCGCCTCGCCGTCAACCCCGACGTGCAGAGCATGGATTGGGACGAGGCGACGGCGTCGTGGCGGTGCGTGCTCGTCGGCGGTGGTCGCGGCCGGCTGACGCTGGCTGCCCCGGCGGACCCGGCCGCGGCCGCCGCGAACACCCACCGGCTCGTCACGACCTTCGAGCAGGGCAGCCCGGCCGAGGCCGAGGCGTTCTTCGCCGCCGCGCGGCATCTGCCGTTCACCGACACCGAGGTCGCCGCTGCCGTGGCCGAACTGCCGCTGACGAGCCGACTGGCCGACCGGTGGCCAGACAAGCCGCTGGCCAGCACCGGGGTGCTGCTGACCATCCACCACATGCGGGACTTCCTCGTCCTGGTCGACAGCCTCCTCGCCCTCGGCGTGGATCCGGCGCACATGACCGTGATCGACAAGGAGTACCCCTACGCGCACACCCACCGCGTGGACGCGCACTTGGTGCAGCGGCACGGCATCGCGGTGTGGCGCTACCGGGACCTGCGCGAGGGGATCGAGGACCACATCGAACGGGTCGCCGCCGCGGGCAAGCAAAGCGTGGTCATGGACGACGGAGGCTACGTGATGCCCACCGTCCTTCGCGAACTGCCGGAGCAGGCGGGTCATTTCACCGGGCTGGTGGAGCAGACCACCTCCGGCATCCGCAAGGTGGAGGGGCTCGAGCTGCCGCTGCCGCTGTTCAGCGTCGCCGAGAGCGACATGAAGGGCATGATCGAGTCGTACGGGATCGCGGATGCGGCCGTCCGCAATACGCTGCGGCTGCTGCCGGACGAGAAGCTCGAGGGCCAGGCCGCGCTCGTGCTCGGCTTCGGCCGTATCGGACACGAGGTCGCCCGCGTCCTGGAGATGCGGCGCATGCGGGTCGCGGTGTTCGACTCCGACATCACCCGCCTGGTCGCCGCGCACGAGGAGGGGTTCCTCACCGGCCGGTCGCTGGACCAGCTGGTGCGCACGCACCGGCCGCGGTTGGTCGTCGGCTGCGTCGGCAGCCGCAGCTTCGGCGCGCGCGAGGCCCGGCTCCTGCCTGACCGGTCGTTCCTGGTCAGCACCACCAGCCGGAACTTCGAGTTCGACCTCGACGAACTGCGCGCCGGCAGCACCCAGGTCACCGACCGGGGCGTGCTCGGCACCGGCTACCAGCTCGCCGACGGCCCTGAGATCGTCGTCCTCGGGCACGGCATGCCGATCAACTTCCACTACGCCGAGTCCCTGTCCAACCGTTACGTCGACCTGGTCCTGGCCGGGCTCGCGGTCGGCGCGGTGGCCCTGGCCCGCGCCGATGCACGGCTGCGGCCCGGCCACAACGTCGCGGCGACCAACCTGATCCTTGCCGAGGCGGGCATCGTCGACGACTACTACCGCCTCTACGGCCCGGCTGCCGGCGGCGGACGTGGCTGAGCGGATCTTCACCCTCGCCGACCTCACCGGCACCCGGTCGGTGTGCGGCTGCCTGACGTGCGACCTCGGCGCCGTGTTCGCCCATCACCTCACCGCCCTGCGCACCGACTACCCCGGCACCGTCACCACGCTCGGCCATCGCGGCGCCTCCCCCGGGACGACCGCGGTGCCGCACTTCCTCGCCGTACGCCTAGGCGACGGCCTCGCGGACGTCGTGGTGTGGGAGGAGATGCGCCCTCAACAGCTGACGGCCTGGCTTCCGGCCGCCGACGCCCGGGCCCGGGTGCCGCAGCTAGCCGCCCGGATCCCGAGCCTGGTCCGTGTCCGCCAGGCGCTGCGCGCGGGCGCCTTCACTCCCTCTGGAGCGGCCGGCGAAGCCTTGTCCACCGGCGGCCGTTACCCCTCGTTCCGCTTTCTCGTCGAACACTGGCCCACCCTCAAGAAGGAGTTCACCCCATGACCACAACGCCCTCCTCCGACTTCGCGACCGTCGGTACCGGCTACGCCGCGTACTCCAGCGGCGGCCGCGGCCGGCTGCGCCACGACATCACCGCGCGCCGGGTCCTCGCCGAGCTCGGCGAGCGCCGCGCCCGCGTGCTGGACGTCGGCTGCGGCGACGGGGAGATGGTGCTGCGCCTCGCGGCCGCCGGACACCACGTGACCGGCGTGGAGAAGTCGTCCGGCATGCTCACCTCCGCGGCCGACCGGGTCGCCGCCGACCCGGAGATCGCCGAGCGGGTGACGCTGGCCGAGGGCGACGTCTACGACCTGCAGTTCGAGGACGGCGCGTTCGACGCGGTGGTCTGCCACGGCGTCGTGATGTACCTGCCCGACTCCGATGCCCCGCTCGCCCACCTCGCCCGTCTCGTCGCCGTCGGCGGCGTCCTCAGCGTGCTGACGAAGAACCAACTGGCCGTGGGCGTGCGCGAGGCCCTGTCCGGCGACTACGCGGCGGCCCGTGCGCAGATCGAGAGCGGGCAGGCCGCCAGCGTGGGCAACCTCGGCATCACCACCCGCGGTGATACCCCCGAGCACCTGGACGACCTCGCCCGCGCGAACGGGCTCACGCCGCTGCCGTGGCAGGGCGTGCGGATCTTCCACGACCACCGCAACGACTGGAAGCCCACCGAGGAGGAGTACCAGGAGGCGCTCGAGACGGAGTGGGCGGCCTCCAGCCGCAGCCCGTACAGGGAGCTGGGCCGCCTGGTGCACGCCGTGGCCCGCCGCGAGGCCACCGCATGAACGCGCCATCGGCCATCCCGCCGCTGACGATCGGCCACCTCGCCCGGGACCTCGCGTCCCGGGCGGGGCAGCCCATGCCGGCCCTGCGCTGCTACGAGTCGCTGGCCGCCCTGTGGATCCGCTCTTGCGACACCGGTCTGCCGGGAGCGAGGGTCCTGCGGGACATGACCTTGCGCGCGGGCCGACGGCTCGCTGCTGGCGAGGACACCCTCATCGCGCCCGAATGCGATCGCATCCCCAACCGGTTGGCGAGGGACGAGTCGTTCGTGCGGATGCCGGCGTCCCTGGCCGTCCAGGGTGTGGAGTGGCAGGACGCGGTCGGCCTTGCCCGGAGGTGGTTGGAGAGCCGGGACTGGTTCGGCCCGGTCCTCGTGGCGGGTGTGCGGACCGGCGGGGCGTACCTGGCACCGCTGGTCGTCGCCTCCCTGGAGGCCGCAGGCGTGGATGTGCGGGTGGCGAGCATGCGGGCCGGTGAGAAGCCCGAGGTCGGCGACCGGCGGGTGCTGCTGGTGGACGACCCGCCGCTGACCGGCCGGACGCTGCTGGCTCTCGCCCGAGAGGTACCGGGAGCGGCAGGGACCGAGGTGCTGGTGCCGGTCTTCGATGCCGCAGACGTGGAGGGACTGCGCCAGGCGGGGATCGCGGTCACCGTGCTGCCGCGCGAGGAATGGCAGTCCACCCGCCGACTGGAGCCCGACGCCCTTTCCGCCTACCTGACGGCCGAAGCCGACTGGCCGAGCGCGGAGGGGGCGCCGGTTGTGGACGGCCTCGTGCCCGGGCGGGAGAACTCCGCCTTGATCCCGTGGCCGGGTGTCCGGCGCCGCTCGCCGGCCCGGGCCGCCATCCGGCTGCGCACCTCCGGCGGCATCCGGCACGCGGTCGCCGGGTGGGTGCCGCCGGGGATCTTCGGCGACGCTGGTCGCGCCGCAGCCACCGCACTGAGCAGTCCCCTTCCTCCGGCCACGCTCGCCGTGGCCCCCTCGCTCGTGGTCAGCGAGGACCTCGTCCCCACGGCTGCACTGGGCCCGGAGCCGGCACCGCACCTGCTGGAAGAGGCGGTGGACTACGTTCTCGCCCGCGCCCAGCAGCTCCCGGTGGAACTCGCCCGGCCCGGCGGCCCGATCCCCACCGTCGTACGCACGGTGGCCCAGGCCCTGACCGGAGCGCACGAGGAAGCATCCGCCGCGCTGATGCACCGTCTGCTGGCCGTCCTCGCCCCGGCGCTGCCCGACAACCGGTGCGAGGCCGAGAAGTGGTTCCTTGACCACGGCGGACGCCTGCGCAAGACCGGCCACCTCGCTCACCCCTACCGCCGCGACAACGAGCTGCTCACCCCGCTGCTCGACCTGGCGGCTCTCGCCGTCGCGTTCGGCGGCGGCCTGGAAGCCGTCACCCAGAGCCTCGCCCGGCGCCTGCCCGGTGGCCACCAGTTCTGGACCTCGACGCTCGCGGTCGCGCTGCTGTGCTACGGCACGGCCCGCGGCGGCCAGCTCCCGCGCACCTACAACGCCCAGCGCGCGACCGAGACCGCCGTGGAGGCGTACCGGCTTCAACGCGGCATGTCCCGGGCGGCCGCCGTCGTCCAGCACATGCTGACCGACACGGTGGCCGACCGTGAGGCGGCCGCACCGGGTGTCGTCCACCGGTGGGCGCAGCAGCCCGGCGCGCTGGTGGAGCCGAGGCTGCCCTTCGGCGGAGCCCCCGCCGCCGAACTCGGTCGCGGCCCGACGGGCGAGGAAACGGAGTTGACGCTGACAGCCGTCACGCAGTGGACCGGAGGCGGCATCTTCCATCCGGTCCGGGAGGGGAACACACTGCTGCTCGCCCCGCTGGGCGCACCGTCGACCTGGCCCCGCGCCGGGGAGGCACTGGTGGAGCTTGCCCGGCTGCTGCCCCGCCCCGGGCTGCTGGGCTGGTGCGGCGTGCCCGTGGTGGCTCTGAGCGGGGTGGGCTGATGCTGGCCTTCGACTTCGACGGAGTCCTGCACGACTCCCGTGCCCGGGCCTGGCGCTGCTACCAGGACGCCCGACAGGAGATGGCGCTGGACAAGCTGCCCGACCTGGTCGGCCCGGAGGACCTTCCTGTCGTGTACCAGGGGGTGCTGAGCGCCTCGCTGACCCGCTGGATCGACTTCGAGACCGCCGAGCGGTTCTGGAAGCGGCACGCCGAGCTGACTGCCCGGTCTGCCGCCGACGAGCCGCACGGCGTCATCGGGGAGATGGTCGGCCCGCTGGCCGAACTGGCCGCCGGGCCCGGGTACGCGGTGGTCACCGGAAGCCATCACACCACCGTTCACGGCCTGCTCGCCCGTGACCTGTCGGCCGAGGTGATGCCCCGCGTACTGCTCTCCCGAGACGAGCCGGGCAGCAAGACCGACAAGCTCCGTCTCCTGTGCACCCGGCACGGAGCCACCGCGTACGTCGGCGATACCGGCAGCGATGTCCTCCACGCCCACGCCGCCGGTCTGACGGCGATCGCCGTCGCCTACGGATACGCGAGCCGCGAGGACCTCGCCGCCGCCGTACCGGAACGGATCCTGTCGACCCCGGGCGACCTGGCCGCCTACTGCCAGGCCCGCACCACCTGACCCGTATACCCCAAAGCTCCCGCCCACCCCCTGGGGATCTCCTGATGCCCCGGGGGCTGGTGGGCCCTGCCCTGAAGGACCTTGCCCATGGCCGTCACACCAACCGCGGTGTTCAAGCACCCGGCCTGCCCGGTCACCACGACGCCATCCGGCAGCCACCCGCTGACCAATGCGGGCGGCGCCACCCTCGCGCCCGGCGACTTCGCCGTGGGCTGCGGCCCGGTACGGAGCCGCAACGACAAGCACGCGCCGGAACGCCAGCCCCTCCGATCCGCCGCGACAAGCAGCCCCCGACCTGGAGCTGAGCGCACCGGCCCACGACCGGCACTCTCTGAAGGGCACTCCTGATGAACGACTCCCCGGTCCGGGAACAGGCCGTACGGCTGGCCGACGTCCTGGAGCACGCCTTCCCCTCGGCGCCGCCGATCGACCCCGGCGATACCCAGGAGATCGGGGCTCTGGAGCTCCTGCTCCTGACCCCCAACGACCTTCGCACCTTCATCGAGGACCGCTACGCCGAGCACGCCCTGCGGGTCCGCGTCACCGGCACCCTCGACCGGCGGCTGGTGCTCCTGGAGACCGGGGGCGGCTGGTGGACTCTGGCCGACCTGTCCGGTCGGCCGCACTCCGGCAGGGCCTGGCCGGAGTGGACCCGCTCCCGGCTCCTGATCGACGAGCCGGACTCCTGGCTCTCGGCCGCCGTGCTCGACGAGAGCGCGGTGGACCGCCTCAGCAAGCCCGACGTGCTGCTCGCGGCGCTCTACCACCCCGAGAACTTTCCCCTGCCCCGCTTCCCGCTCGGCATCAGCGACGTGGCCCGAGCCGCGCGCGCCACCATGACCGGGACCGTCTCTCTGGTCGACATGCAGCTGGGCACCACCCTGGAGGACCTCCTCAAGCAGGTCACCACCGTGCCCCCGGACATCCTCGGCATCAGCGCCACCTTCGGCCAGCACGACCTCCTCGAAGAAGTCCTCGACGCGGCCTACGCGTTACCCGAGCCGCCTCTGGTGATCGCTGGGGGCAGTCTGGTGGCCCGCAACGAGGGCCTGCTCCTGGCGAAGTACCCGAAGCTCCTGATCGCGCGGTCGGCCGGCGAGCCCACCATGCAGGGCCTCCTGGCCTACTGGCACGGTGAGATCCCCCTCACCGACATACCCGGGCTCGGCTACAACGGCGCCCCGCGCGGCGGCGGACTCGCCGTCGTCGCCCGCCGGACGGCCAAGCTCCGCGCCGCCGTCGCCGCCGCCGACATCCTGCCCGAGCTCGACCTGCTCCGCCTCACCCTCCAGATGCACGGGGTGGCCCAGCTGGAGATGAGCCGGGGCTGCACCAACACCTGCTCCTTCTGCCCGCGGGGGCACAAGGGCATCTGGAACGGCCCCGACCCGCTGGCCGGCTGCTGGATCCTGGCCTGGATCCGCCGCGTCTTCGACGAGTTCGCCCAGGTCTCGCGGACCGCGTACCTGGTTGACGAGGAGATCATCGGCCGCGGCGAACAGGTCGTGCCCCGCATCCTGGCCCTGGCCGCCGCGTTCCACCGGGCGGGCTTCCGCTGGGAGTCGAGCTGCCGCATCGACCAGGTCACGCACCCCGACATGGACGAGACCTGGCACATCGAGCGGGTCGCCATGTGGCGCACGCTGATGGACCTGGGGCTGCGCCGGATGCTCTTCGGCGTGGAGTCGGGCGTGGACTCCATCCTGGACCGGTTCAACAAGGAGAACACCGCCGAGCAGAACGCGGTCGCGATCCGCACCCTGTCCGCGCTGGACGTGCCCACCCGCTACACCTACATCACGTTCGACCCGTTGATGACGCTGGAGGAGCTGAAGGAGACGCACGTCTTCCAGGGCCGCACCGATCTGCTGCTGCGGCCGCAGCCCGGACTGCCGGCTGCCGACATCGTGCGCGGAGTCCGCGACGAGGCGTGGGTCGCCGAGCACACCACCGGCCGGGCGCTGCACACCGGGATCAGCTACATGCTCGTCAGCATGGAGTCCCTCATCGGCGCCGCCTACACCCGGATGGCCGCCGCCGAGGGCCTCACCGGGGCGGAAGAGCCGCTGATGGGCCGGGTCGCCTGCCGGTACCTGGACTGGCGCATCGGTGTGGCCAGCAACTGGGCCCAGCGCTGGGTGGACCGCCACTTCTCCCTCGACTACACCTTCAAGAGTCTGGAGAAGGTCCTCGACGACGCACCGCGGCATGCCGTCCGGAAGGCCCGCGTCGTGCTGAAGGACGCCGCTTACCAGGTTCTGGGCGACTTGATCGCCGCGATCGAGCAGCACGATCTGGAGCGACCGGAGCAGGAGCAGGTGCTCGCTTCGCGGATCGAGGCTGCGCTGGAGGAGCGGGCCGGGAGGCTGCGCGGGCTGATGGCGTCCACAGTGCGCGAGGTCACGACATACCTCACCGGAGAGCACGCGGCCACGCTGGACCGGGTCTACAGCCGGTGGGAGGCGGAGGCCGGCTGGAAGCTGATCAACGCAGGGGATTCGTGCGCGGACTGAGCCGGCGCCGAGCCTGGGTGACCCGACGCGTCGGTGTCGGGTCACCCAGGCTCGCGCGCTCACGCGCCGCCGGTCTTCTCCGGGATCGGTACCCAGTTGAACTCCGGGCAGAAGCGGGCGTACGTCGTCAGCTTCCAGGTCGCGTACTCCTCGGTCCGGCCCGAGCTGCGTAGCAGGTGCTTGACCCAGGTGTGCGCGATGCGCTCGTCGGGGGTCATGGTCACGTCGATCTGGTCGAGCATCCGGCAGGCGACGGCGAAGTCCTCGACCTCGAGCGCGCTCAGGTCGATCTCGATGCCGTCCAGCGTGAAGGAGAAGACGAGCCGGGAGGTGGAGTAGCGGGTCTTGCGCTCGCCCAGGAACGTCGTGTGCGGCGCGAGGGCCGCCCGCAGGCGGTCACGGTCCTCGACTGGGTAGCCGATGCCCAGGTCCAGGTCCGAGGTCTCCAGATTCAGGCGGGTGCCGAAGGAGCCGACATCGCGCGGCTTGTGCCCGGTCCACTCGCTGATCATGGCGGCCGCGTCGGCGCGCACCTGCTCCAGGCGGTCGTCGTGGACGCGCATCTCCTCGTAGAAGGCGCTGGCACGGGCGAACTCGGCGTCGGTGAAGTCGCCGCGGTCGACCCAGCGCCGCTCCGTGATCGCGTTCAAGTCAAGTTCGGTGAAGGGAGGTTGTGTCGTCACCCGAGGCACCATACTCACTCCCCGAAGCGATTCATCAGCGTTTGCTACTAATTGAGAAATAAGAGGTACTTCCTGTGAGTGCTCCCTCCTCCATCGCGCGCCGCACGCTCACCCGCGGCTTGTCCGTTCACCCGATTGGGATCGGTGCCTGGGCTGTGGGCGGCTCCGACGACAACCTCGGCCTGCCCATGGGCTGGGGCACGGCCGACGACACCGCCTCGCGCCGCGGCCTGGAGGAGGCCTACGAGCTCGGCGCCAACCTCATCGACACCGCCGACGTGTATGGGCACGGGCACTCCGAGCGGATCATCGGCGACTTCGTCGCGACGGTCCCCCGCGACACCGTGGTGCTGTCCTCCAAGGTCGGCTACCACCGCGGCACGGCCCGGCACGCGTACCTGCCCGCGGCCATGCGCCGCCAGCTCGAGACGAGTCTGGAGAACCTGCGCACCGACCGGCTGGACATCTACTTCTTCCACAACGCCGACTTCGGGCCCGACGACCGCTACCTGGAGGAGGCTGTCGCCCAGATGCGCGACTTCCAGCGCCAGGGCCTGGTCACGGCTGTCGGGATGCGCGGCCCGCACCGCCACGCCACCGAGCGGGTCACCGTCGCCAAGGAGAAGCGCCAGGACAAGTACGCCCGGTTCGCCTACCTCGCCGAGCAGATCCGCCCGGACTACCTCGCGGCCCGGTACAACGCCCTGACCCCGCCGCCCGCCGACGGCCGGCCCGACATCTTCGCCCTCGCCGCCTCCCTCGGCGCCAGCGTGCTGATCAACAAGCCCTTGGCCCAGGGCCTGCTCACCGGCAAGTACGATCCCGAGCACCCGCCCGTCTTCACGCCCGGCGACCACCGGCTGCGCAAGTCGTGGTTCACCCCACAGGCACTGCGGATCATCCAGGATGGTCTCGGCCCGCTCCGGGAGCGCTTCGGCGACAGCCCGGCCGCCCTGACGCGTGTCGCGCTCCAGGTGTGCCTCCAGCGAGCCGAGAACGCCGCCGTCCTCGTCGGCTTCACCCGCCCCGAGCAGGTCAAAGCGAACCTGACCGCCGTCGGCACCCCGCTGACCGACGACGAACTCGCCTTCGTCCGCGACACCCTCGGCCGCCTCCAGAAGACCCTGGACGCGCACAGCGAGGTCTTCCTGGACGAGAAGGAAACCGGCCGATGAACCCCGCCTCCGAGCAGCTGTCCCTGCTCGCCACCGACGAGCCCGTCCACCAGCCGGCCACCGACGCCGTGCGGCTGCTGCTGTTCAACGCCCAGCACGCCTCTGCTGAACGCTCGCGCCGCCAGGCCGAATGGATCGCCGGCCGGAAGGGCGCCGATATCGCCGTCCTCACCGAGGTGTCCTCCACCCAGGGCGGCGACGCCCTCGTCGCCGCGCTCACCGAGCGCGGGTACGCCACCGTGGTCGCCCCCCAGCCGTCCACGCCGGACTACCGCACGGTCATCGCCTGCCGTACCGGCGACGTCCGGGCGGTCCCCAGCCCGGTCACCGTCACACCCCATCGCGCCCCGGCCGCCCGCGTCACCGTCGGCGGCCACGGCATCGGAGTGCTGGGCCTGTACGTGCCCTCCCGCGGCCCGAAGGACCAGCGCAATGTCGCCAAGCGTGCCTTCCAGGAGGCGGTCACCGAGAGCCTGCCACGGCTGCTCGCCGCCTTCCCGGACATGCCCGTCATCGTGGCCGGAGACCTCAACGTCATCGAGCGCGGCCACCAGCCCCCGCACAAGGTGTTCGGCAACTGGGAGTACGACTTCTACGACTCGTTCCAGGCCGCCGGCCTCACCGACGCCTTCCGCCACCTCCACCCCGATGAGGTCGCCCACTCCTGGTTCGGGCTCACGGGCAACGGCTTCCGCTTCGACCACCTCTTCGTCTCCACACCCCACGCCGAGCGCGTCCTGTCCTGCGACTACCACCAGGAAGCCCGCGAAGCGGGGCTGACCGACCACGCGGTCATGACGCTGCGCTTGAGCCTGCCGCCCACCCCGGGCGAACAGGGCGAAGCCCCAGCGACGGGGGCTGGCTGACAGCCGGCCGCCGCAGCGACCGAACGTCGGCGTTTCGGCCAACCTCCCCCGAGCCGCAGGCCCTTGCGCGGCAAGGGTCGATGCACTGCGCACCCTCGGAATTCCGCTGAATCACAGGGCACGCAACGCGTCCGAAAGGAACAGGTGCTCGAAAACGTGCGGCGTCGTTGAACACGGCGACGCCACCGCCACGTCCACGAGAGGGGAACACATTGACGCCAGTCGAACCAGGCGGCGACAAGACCCGCGAGGACCTGATCTCCCGTAAGCGCGGCCTGTCCCGGGGCGAGTTCACTGCCGACGCCCCTCAGTACGGAATCGCGCCGTCGACCGGCGGCGTACTCGGCCCCCAGGGCGCCAGGCCGCCCGGCTACGGAACGGCGAGCTGACTGACCGGCGCTTGTTCCCCTGCCTGCCTACCCCCTGACATCGAAGGCGAGATGACTCCCATGCCACCCAGCTCCACCGCGATCCGCAGGACCGTCGAGGCGTACCTCGGCCGGCACCCTGGCGAGCGTGACGCCCTGGCCGAGCTCCTCGCCGCGCTGGACCGGCCCGTCGACGCGACCGCCCGGACGGCGCTGCCCGGGCACGTCACGTGCAGCGCCGTCGTCATCGACCGGCAGGGCCGGGTCCTGCACATCCGGCACCGGGCCACCGGCGGTCTCATGCTCGCCCCCGGCGGCCACATCGAGCCCTCGGACCGCACACTGCTCGCCACGGCGCTGCGCGAGGCGGCCGAGGAAGCCGGAATCCCACCGGGCTCCCTGTGTCTGACCCGGCAGCTGCTCGGTTCCCCGATCGACATCGACGTCCACGACATCGACGCCAGCCCCTCCAAGGGGGAACCGGCCCACCGCCACTACGACTTCCGCTACGTCTTCTACCTCGCCGGCGAGGAGCCGCCAACAATTGCGCTGCAGGACGAGGAGGTGTCCGGCGCCCAGTGGCTCCCGCAGCCGGAGGTCACCTCGCCGACGCTGCGCGCGAAGCTCCTCACGGCGGGCCTGGACGGCAGGCCAGAGCCGGTGAACGCCTCCGCGCTGATCCACGACGGGGCCGGCCGGTACCTGCTTCATCTGCGCGACCACAAGCCCGGCATCATCTGGGAATCGGGCGCGTTCGCCCTTCTCGGCGGCGGCCGCACGCACGACGACCAGAGCCTTGAGGACACCCTGCTGCGGGAGCTGTCCGAGGAGGTGCCCGACCTCCGCCTCGAGGACGTGAAGCCCTACGCCGTGGAGGCCGCGACCAGCATCGACGGGCTCAGCGTCCCGGTCCAAGTCTTCGCCGGCCGGTGGCGCGGCAACCCCGACCGCCTCCGACTACGCGAGGGTGTGCTGCTGCGCTGGTTCACGCCCGACGAACTGGACCCGCTGCGCCTGAGCCCCGCCACCCGGGACCTGATTCGCCGGCACGCGGCCGAGAACCCCCCGGACAACAAGCCGGCCGCGGCTCCGCCCGTGTGGGACGGGGGCAGCCGGACCGTACTGAACGGCGTCGGAGTCCACCTCCACCTCGAAGACACCGAAGGCCGAGTGCTGCTCGGCCTGCGTCACCCCGACTCGAAATACGCGGGCGACACCTGGCACTACCTCGCCGGGCGCTGCGAGCAGGAATCCGCACTCTCCTGCCTGGTCCGCGAGGCGTGGGAGGAAGCAGGGCTGGTCATCGAACCCGACGACGTGGAGCTCGTCCACGTCGTCCACGTCGTCGACACCCCGGGCAGCCTGCCCCTGATGCAGCTCGTTTTCCGAGCTCGCCGGTGGAAGGGCACCCCCGAGGTGCGCGAGACCGACAAGTGCCTGACCTGGCAGTGGTGGCCGCGGGACGAGCTGCCGGACCCGATCGTCTCCTACACCCGCACGGCCATCACCGCGATCTCCGAAGGCCGCCCCTACTCTCAGCTGGGCTGGTGAGCCCGGTGAGCACACCCGCCGGTAGCGGACCCGGCCGGCGGGCCCACGCCGAGGCGACGTACGTGCGGCGGGGGCTCCTGGCGGCGCCGAGGGAGGTGCCCGGTGCCGCCCTGCGCTGAGACACCCTCCGCCGTCGGCGCTTCGCTGTGGCGGCACCGGGACTTCCGCCGGTACCTGACCGGCCAGGCCGCGAGCGTGGCCGGCAACTCGGTCACGCAGATGGCGCTTCCGGTGCTGGCCGTGCTCCACCTGGACGCGACCACCGCCCAGGTCGCCTGGCTGGCGTTCCTCGGACAGCTCCCGCCCGCGCTGCTCGCCCTGCACGCCGGCGCGCTCGCCGACCGGCACTCCAAGCGCCGGCAGATGATCACCGGCGACCTGGTCAGCGCCGCGGTACTCGCCACCGTGCCGATCTCGGCCGCGCTGGGCACCCTGACCCTGACGCAGCTCATGATCGTCGCCGTGGTGCAGGGGGCGGCGAGCGTGGTCCACGACGCGGCGGCCATCAGCCTGCTGCCCAGCCTCGTCGAACGGTCCTTGATCCAGCGGAGCAACAGCCGGGTCGGCGCGCTGTTCGCCGTCGCCGCGACCGCCGGAAGCCACCTCGGCGCCGCGCTGACCGCGCTCCTCGGCCCCGCCCGGGCCCTGCTCGGGGACGTCGCCTCCTACCTGATCAGCGCCGTGTGCACCGCCCGCATCCAGACCGCCGAGCCCACCCGCGCACGCACGAAGTCCCGCCGGCTGCGCGCTGAGATCGGGGAGGGCCTGCGATATGTGCGTGGCGATGACCGGCTGTGGACTCTGACCCTGGTCAACGCCACGACGTCGTTCGCGCTCGGGCTGCTCAACACCCTCTGGGCGCTCTACTTGTTGAGGTCCCTGGCGATGAGCGCGACCGCGTTCGGGGTGGTGCTGGGCCTCGGCGCGCTGGGCGCGGCCGCCGGGGCGCTCACCGCACCAGCGTTGGCCCGCCGGTACGGGCCGGGGCCGATGATGCTGGCCGCGCTCGCGATCACCCCGCTGACCCAGCTCCCGCTGCTGCTCGCCTCCCCCGGCCGTGCCTGGCAGATCACGATCGGGGCGGCGCTGTTCCTGCAGCTCGCCTGCGCTGGTGCCGCTGGCACCACTCAGCGATCCATCCGCCAGATCGTGACCACGGCCGGGATGCAGGCGCGGATGCAGGCGGTGAGCACCTGGCTGACGTCCGGCGCCCGGCCCGTGGCCGCGCTCCTCGCCGGCGCACTGGGCACATGGCTCGGTGTCCGGCCCGCCCTGACCGCCGGAACCCTCCTGCTGCTGGTCCCGCTCGTCGTCCTCGCCCGCTCCCCGATCCGCGCGCTGCGGCAGATGCCGGACCCGCCCGCCACCACCCTGCCGTCGCCTCCCGCAGCCCGGACCGCCCCTCACACCGTGCCGACTGCAGCGTGCACGGACGACGGGCAGCACGACCGCTCACTCGGAGGCGATGCCTCGTGAACGAGGTGCCGAACTCGGCGGCGACTCCCGCTGCCGCACCACCCGATCCCCTGGAGTGCCCCGTGCTGACCGACAACACCGGGCCCGCCGCGCCCCTCCTTCCGCCGCAGTCCGCCGCCGACACCTCCGAGACTGCGGCGGCCCGGGCGGCGATGGTCGCCCGGCTCGAGGAGAGCGGAGAGCTCGGTCGCGGTCCCGTGCGAGAGGCTCTGCTCGCACTGCCACGCGAGATCCTGCTCCCGCACGCGTACGTCCGGGTCAGCGGCCCTGGCGCGGACCCGATCGACTGGCGCTTCCTCGACGGCTCCCACCCCGACGACCGTCAGGAGTGGCTCGAGCTGATCCACAGCGACGAGTCGATCCTGCTCCAGCGCGACGGCGAACCCCTTAACGCTCTCCCTCGCGGGCCGGTGACCGGCGGACACATGACATCCATGTCCACCTACACCCCCGCCACGGTCGAAGCTCTCCAAGCCATGGAACTCGGTTCCGGGCAGCGGTATCTCGAGCTCGGTCCGGGCCCCGGCGTCTCCCTTGCACTCGCCGCCGCCATCACCGGCCCCGGACTCGCCACCGGCGTGGAGCGGGACGGCCCCATGGCGGCCTTCGCCCAGCGGAACCTGGACCACCTTGGCGTCGGCGCGGTGGTGATCGAGGGTGACGCGCTCGAAGGGCACGACGCACGGGCGCCCTACGACCGGATCCACTCCGGCATCGGCGTGCCGTGTGTCCCGGCGCCGTGGGTGGAGCAACTCGCACCGGGCGGCCGGCTGCTCACCACGCTCGCGACCCGTACGCCGAGCTGGCCGGGACAACTCCTCGTCACCCGCACCGCGGCCGGCACGGTCGAGGCGGTCCTGAGGGGCCGGCCACGCGGCTACCGGCCCTTGCTCGGCTACCGGTGGCTCAACGCCCTGGACCACCGCGCCCGCATCAAGGACGACCCTGGCACGGCACGGTCCACGCGGCTCGCGCCGCCGCCGGACGACGCCTACGGATTCTGGCTCGCCGCCGCCTACCTCGCCCCCGGTCTGGTCCGGGACTTCCAGGCCGAGACGATGACGATCGTCGCGCCCGAGGACGACTCCTGGGCCGTGGCCGGCCCGGGCGACGGCACCGTCCGAGTCCATGGGCCGCGTGATGTGTGGGCCGAACTCGAGGATCTCTACGCTCGCTGGGAGCAGGCCGGACGGCCCGAGCGGTACCGGGTCGACCTCCGCGACAGCACCGGGGCCCAGCACGTCACCTCCAGCGCGGGCCCGAAGGCCCTCGCCTGGACGCTTCCTCCGCTCGCCGCCGTGCCCCGGCAGACGCCATGACCGCACCTCCTCGGATCGCCGTCATGCTGCACCCCCCGGACCCCATCTGCCGGACGGGGGTGGTCAGCCGGCTCAGGCGCCGCCCCGAGGCCACCCTCGTCGACGCTGCCGGACGTGCCTTCGCCTACCAGCACGGCTACCTCTGACAGACCGTGCCCCACCGCACCAGCCGCACAAGAACAAGGAGTTACGGGTGCCCCAGCCACTGGACCCTCTTCACCCCCAAGCCGTCAGCCCCGCCGTGCCGTCCGGCTGGCCCGAGACCTTCCTCCGCCACCGCGCCGGCGACGGATGTCCCATGTGCGCGAACGACTACTCCGCGGACGACATCGGCTGGGGCCTCCTGCTCCGCCGCGGTGAAGTGGCCAACGCCTACCTGTGGCGAAGCGGACGGCTGCGCCGCTACTGCGTGCTCATCCACCGCGGTGCCCCGCATGTGGCCGAGCCCACCGACCTGTCCGAAGCCGACGCCGCCGCCTACTGGCGCGACACCCTCACGCTCGGCAGAGCCCTGACGGCCTTCTACGAACCGATCAAGCTGAACTTCTCCACGCTCGGCAACGTCGTACCCCATCTGCACAGCCACATCTGCCCCCGATACGCCGGTGACACCGACCCGGCGCCGGGCGGGCCGCTGCCCTGGGACGTCCTCGACAACGGACGCCAGGACGAGGCACAGCTGCAGGCCGGCGCCGCTGCGCTGCGGGAACTGCTGGAGGACGCATGACCACCCCACCGCACAACGAGCTCAAGGGGCTGTTCACGTCGACGGCGGCGGACTACGCCCGCCACCGCCCCGGCATCCCGCCGGAGGCCGTCTCGCTCCTCGCTGACACGATGCGGGATGCCGACTGCCCGGCCCTCCTCGACCTCGGCTCCGGCACGGGCCAGGTGCCCGCCGCTCTGCTCCCGGCCGTTCCCCGGATTGATCGCGTGGACCTGGTCGACCCGGACCAGGACATGCTCCGCCAGGCCGCCGCCACTCTCGAACCCCTGCTGGGCGGCTGCCCGGCCGGCTTCCACCCGGTGGCGGCCGAGGACTTCACGCCCCCGTCCGACAGCTACCGGGCGGACCTGATCACCTGCGCGCGGTCCTTCCACTGGATGGACCGGGCCGCCGTCCTGAAGATGGCCGACCGTGTCACCGCTCCCGAGGCCACGGTGGCGTTCATGGGGGACGGCAGCCTGTGGACCTACCGGTCGGACTGGACGGCAGCGCTCAAGCAGCTGATCCAGTCCTACCTGGGCGAGGAGCGCCGCGCGGGCACCGGCGGCGTGTATGCCGGACCGGGCCAGCGGTACGAGGACGACCTCGTCGCATCGCCGTTCAGCCAGGTCACCGAGCGCCGATTCTCTGTCCGCCGTGGCTGGACGCCAACCCAGGTTCTCGGCTACCTGCGCAGCACGAGTTTCGCCCGCCCGGACCTCTTCGGCGGCCGTCACGACCGCTTCGAAGCCGAAGCCCTGGAGCTGCTGGAGCGGCACAGCGAGCGCGGCGGCCTCGTCGAGGACGCGGTGTTCACCGTGCTGCTGGCCCGACGTCCCGGAGGCCAGGCGTGAGCGGCGGGCGGCACACCGTGCCGGTGGACGTGCACCTGCTGGCCGTCCGCGACGGAGAAAGGGGCCCGGAAGTGCTGCTGTCCCGCAGGGCCGGCGACGTGTACGCCCCCGGTCTGTGGCACGCGCCGTCAGGCCACCTGGAGCAGGAAAGCGTCGTCGCTGGCGTCGTGCGCGAGACGCTGGAGGAGACCGGACTGGTCGTGGAACCAGCCGACGTCCGTGCGGCGGTCACGGTGAACCATCGGTCACCGGGCGGGCAGGAGAGGGTCGGTTTCTTCTTCGAGGTCCGGCGCTGGCACGGCACTCCGCGGGTCATGGAGAAGCAGGTGTGCGACGCGATGGGGTGGTTCACGTTCGACGCGCTGCCGGAGCCGATGGTGGCGTACTGCCGGGCTGGGCTGGACGCCTACCGGGCCGGCGCGCGGATGGCCGTGCACTTCCAGAAGCCCGGCGACCCGATCGCCTACGACCCGGCCGCCGACCGGTTGATCCTGGTCCCCGACCCCGGCAGCCCTTGCGCGGTCCCGGACGATGCGGTGCGCGCCTTCGCCGAACAGGCGGTGGGCCGGATCGCGACCTGGAGCGATGTCTCCTGGACGCGTGCGGAGAGCCGCGTGTGGCGGGCGGACGGCGCCGACGGCGGCACCTGGTACGTCAAGATCCACCAGAACGACCGCTTCCACCAGCGCGAAGTCGCCGCGCTCCGCGGCTGGGTCGCCCGGCTCGGCGCGGCTGCGCCCCGGCTGGTGGCCGCCGATGCGGAGCTGCGGGCCATCGTGCTCACCGCGGTGGGCGGCCGGTCCCTGCACGGCGCCACGTACCCGCCCGAGCAGCAGCGCCGGATCTTCCGCAGCATCGGGCAGCTCGCGGCGGCCATCCACACCAGCGCCCCGGCCCGGCCGGCCGGCGGCATGCTGCCGCTGGGGAAGCTGGAGCGGCACCTGGACGGAGCCCGGCCCCATCTCGCTCCCGGGGACGAGGAGTTCATCCGCACCATGGCCGAGAAGGCCGCCCATTTGCCAGGGGTGGACGTGGTGCCCACGCACGGCGACTTCCAGCTGCGCAATCTGCGCTGGGACGGATCCGCCGAGGCCCTGTACGTGATCGATTTCGAGCGGTCGGAAGACGGGCCGGCCGTACGGGACTTCGTGCGGCTGTCCGACGCGTGGCACGGCCGCCCCGACCTCCTCCAAGCCGTGATGGAAGGCTACGGCCGCCCCTTCACCGCAGAGGAGGAAGACCAGCTCACGGTCCTGTCCGTCCTGGATGCAGTGTCCGGCATCTCCTACGGCGCCGCCCACAGCGACCCCGAGCTGGTGGAACGCGGCCACCGCACCCTGGCCCGGTTGCGCACCGCGCAGCGTCCCTGACCCCCACCCCGCCCACCACGAGGAGCAGCACGTTGACGTACACAGCCCGCGACGAATGGGAGCAGCACTACGGAGAGGGGAAGGGGTGGCGGCAGCTCGGTAGGCGCGAACAGCAACTCCTTACCGAGCACACCCCGGTCCCCGAGGGCGGAGGCCGAGCCCTTGATGTGGGCTGCGGGACCGGGGAGCTGGCCGCCCACCTGGCCGGCGTCGGCTACACCGTGGACGCCGTCGACTTCGCCGACAGCGCGATCGCCCGGGCCCGCGAGGAGCACGCCGACATCGGGAACGTGCGCTGGTTGCAGCTGGACATCGAGCGCGACGACCCGGCCCCCCTGCACGATGAGGGGTACGACCTGATCACGCTGCGGCTGGTGTACCCGTTCGTGACGGACCGCGGCCGGATCGTTCACGGGCTGGGCGAGCGGCTGCGCGACGGCGGCGCACTCGTCGTCATCACCCCGACCGTCGAGAACACGCCGGAAGAGCGGCGCGGGATCGCCCTGGACGAGGACGAGATCACGCTGCTCTGTGCAGGATGGGAAACAGTGGAGCGGCTAGACGCGGACGGTCTGACCTTCCTGGTCCTGCGCGGGCCATGCCACCTCGACACCCGGACCGTCGAGAAGCGGCCGACCACCGGCCACGCTCTGACCGGCGCCCTCGCCGTCGTCACCGACGACGCGGGCCGGGTCCTGCTGGGCCGCTCCCGGCGCGGCATGCTCGAACTGCCCGGTGGCAAGACCACCGGCCCGGAGGACTTCGCCGCCGCCTCGGTGCGCGAACTCGCCGAGGAGACCGGGCTGGTCGCCGATCCCGCCGACGCGCACGTGGTGACGATGCTGGTCGACGACAGCCACGGGGTCCCGCGGCTCACCGCCGTCGTCCGCATCACCACCTGGACGGGCACTCTGGCCAACCCGGAACCGAAGCTGTTCGACCGCTGGGAGTTCTACGACCTCCACGCCCTCGCCTGCGTCGGGGACGTGTTCACCCCGGCCGCTCTCGCGATCGACGCCGTGTGGCCCGGCATCCTTACCGGCCTGCCGCCGGCGACCGCCTACCCCATCGCCGCCGACCAGCCGCCCGTGCCGGGGGAACCGGCCGAGGCCGCCAGGCTGCGATCCGCGATGACCCAGATGGTCATCGACGGAGGCTGGGCACCCTCGGAGCGCGTCCGGGAGGCGCTGCGGACCGTGCCCCGGCACCGCTTCGCCCCTGAGGCGAACCTCCTGGCCGCGTACGACGGCGGCGACCGGGCCGTCATCACCCGACGCGACGAGACCGGGACGGCGATCAGCTCGGTATCCGCGGCCTGGCTCCAGGCCGACATGATCGAGCACCTGGGCCTGAAGCCGGGCGCGGTCGTGTTCGAGGCGGGATCCGGCGGCTACAACGCCGAGCTGATCGCCCACGTCACCGGACCCGACGGGCGCGTCGTCACCGTCGACATCGACACGTGGGTCGTGCGCCGCACCCGCCGGTTCCTCACGGAGGCCGGCAGCGGCCGCGTCTCCGCCGTCGAAGCCGACGCCGCCCTCGGCGCACCCGGGCACCTCGTGCCGCGCGGCGGCTTCGACGCCAGCATGATCACCTACAACTGCTTGGACGTCGCCCCGGCCTGGCGGGAGCAGCTGGCCGAGGGCGGCCGCCTGGTCCTGCCGCTGGAAGTGGGCGGCTACACCCGGGCGGTCACCTTTGAACGGCGCGGCCAGGTGCTGCACGCCCGTCACTTCACATACTGCGGTTTCGTCCGCGACCAGGGGCAGCAGGCCCGCACCATCCCGGTCGTTTCTCTCCTCGACGGCGGGCTGACGCTGCGCTTCGAGCACGGCACCGCCGCCGATACGACGGGTCTGGAGGAGGCGCTGCGCGGGCCGCGGCACGAGATCGCCACCGGCGTGACCATGGGAGCGAACGCCTACTTCGGCTCCCTGCAGCTGTACGCGGCCACAACCCTGTCGGGCTTCTGCCGGCTGGCCGCCCACCAGGATCCGGATGGGGCCGTGACCGGCATCGCGAAGGACCGCGACGCCCCCGCGATCACCGGCGAGGCCTCGCTCGCCTACCTGATCCACGTCCAGACCAAGGGCGGCGACAGCCCGCAGGACAAGGAGTGGGAGTGGATTGTCCACGCCTTCGGCGAGCAGGGACCCGAGCTCGCCGAGCGGCTGGCGGCCGCGGTCCGGGCCTGGGACCGCCACATTCGCGCCGACGACAACGACCGGCACGCCGATCCCGTCCTGACGGTCCACCCGGCTGGCACGCCCGACGGTGCGCTGCCCGCCGGTGATGTCCTGGAAAGGGAGCACTGCCGTCTGGTGTTCCGGTGGCCGGGGCGTGACGTTGTGCTGCCCGGGCCCGTTGAGCGACCTGAGGCCGACATCGTGGCTGAGGGGGTATGACGGTGGAACGGGCCGTGCGGGAGGCGGTGTTCGTCGCTCCGGCGGAGCGCGAGGAGCGGGACCGGATGCGGCGCGCGCACGCGGCCGCCGCGAAACAGCTCCAGGTGTCCGCGTCGGGGCCGGAGGTGTGGGGGTGGCAGGGCCGCACTCTGGGACGCCGCGCCGGGGACTGCTGGCTGCGCATCGTCTCCGCCAAGGCGGACAAGGCGGGCGGACGACTGTGGGAGGGGACGGCGACCGCGGACACGCACGTGCCCCGGTCGGTACCCAGACCGCGGCTTCGCGGCGTCCTCGACTGGACCGCGCCGGACGTCGCCTACCGGGCGGAGCTCACCGAGTACGTGTCCGTCCCGCCGGTCACCAGCGGCACTCCCGCTCTCGACCAGGACATCGCTCTGCCCGACTCGTGGTGGTCGGAACTGAAGTTCGCGCTCGGCGCGCTCGCGATGGTGCCCACCGACCGGGAATCGGTACGGCAGAACTGGGTCGACCGGAACTTCGACCGCTTCCTCGGCATCGGCCCCGTGCGAATCCGCGAGACGACGACAGGGCACGCCGATCTGCACTGGGCGAACCTCACCCGCGCGCCTCTGGTCCTGCTCGACTGGGAAAACTGGGGCCGCCTCCCCGTCGGCTTCGACCTGGGTCTCCTTCACGCGTACTCGCTGGCCGCACCGGCGACCGCCGCCCGGATCCGGCGCGAGTTCGCCCACGTCCTCGGTACGGACGCCGGCCGGACCGGGGAGCTCATCGCCCTCGGGCAGCTCCTCCAAGCGTGCTCCCGGGGCGTCCACCCTCATCTCGCCCCGCTCGTCGCCCGCCGGGCCGAGCACCTCACCGGCATCCCCGTCCCCACGCCCTGACCTGCCCCGACGGCCTGGAGGAACCCATGCCCCGCCCACACGTCGACGTCGTCGTGCTGACCATGAACGACCGCTCTGCCGAGGAAACAGCCGCGCAGGCGACACTTCTTGCCCAGAGCGGCGTCGACGTGCGGGTGGTGGTAGTCGGAAACGGCTGCAAGCCCGAGGTCGTGCCACCCGGTGCACTCGCCGTGTCCCTGCCCGAGAACATTGGTATCCCCGGCGGCCGCAACGCCGGCGCCGCCGCGCTGCGCGACGCGGGCGATCTGGCCGACTGGCTCTACTTCCTCGACAACGACGCCAGTTTCCCCCGCCCCGACGTCCTGGCCCGACTCGTCGCCGAGGCCGAGCGGCACTCACAAGCCGCCTGGGTGCAGCCCCGGCTGACCGGCCCGGACGATGTGACCACGCCACGCCGCTGGGTCCCCCGGCTGCGCGCCTCGACCCCGGGGCGGCCGGGGAAGGTCGCCTCGATGAGCGAAGGCGTCGTCCTGATCCGGCGCGACGCCTTCGACGCGGTAGGCGGGTGGGAAGATCAACTATTCCTGTATCACGAAGGGTTCGACCTGGCCTGGCGGCTGTACGAGGCGGGCTGGAGCGGCTGGTACGCCGCGTCGATCCGCATGCACCACCCCCTCACCGAACCCGCCCGTCATGCGCTGTACCACCGGCTCGCCGCCCGCAACAGGATCTGGATCGCCTACCGCAACCTCCCCGCCCCGCTCATCCCCGTCTACCTGAGCGTGTGGACCACGATCACCCTGGCCCGGGCCGTGCGCGGCGGCGGGCTGGGCCAGACGCTGCGCGGCATGCGCGAAGGGTGGACGTCCCGGCGTACGCAGCGGCGGCGTCCGATGAGCTGGCGCACCGTCTACCGGCTCACCGCCGCCGGGCGGCCGCCGATCATCTGACCTCTTTACCCCGTCCGCCACTTCGAGGAGTCCTCTTCGCCATGAACCAGCCGTCCTTGCCCTCGCTGATGGGGGTGTTCGCCCATCCCGACGACGAGAGTCTGCTGGCCGGCGGTGTGCTCGCACAGCACCACGCCGCCGGTGCCCGCACCTCTGTCGTCACCGCCACCTGGGCGCCGACGAGCCACCGCGCCCCCGAGCTCGCGGACGCCCTCGCAGTTCTTGGGGCCGGCTCACCGCGGCTGCTCGGCTACGCCGATGCTCGCAACCCCGCCTCAACGCCCGGCGGCGCCGTACGCCTCGTCGATGCGCCCCTCGACGAAGCCGTCGGCCGCCTGGTCGCACACATCCGCGAGGTCCGGCCAGACATCGTGGTCGGCCACGACGCCCTGGGCCAGCTCACGGGTCACCCGGACCACCGGCGCGCCCACCAGATCACCCTCCTTGCCGTCGAGGCCGCCGGCCTGCCGTACCTGTATCCCGACGCTGGGGAGCCCTGGCAGGCTGCCGCGCTGTACGCGGCCACGCACTCGGAATCCGGTGTGGGCCGGCTCGGCCCGCTTCTTGAGAGCGTGGGCAAGACGCTCCTCGCGGTGCCGGACGCGTACGTGACCACGAGCGTCGACGTCTCGCTGTGGGCCGCGGTGAAGTGGTCCGCCATCAGCGCCCACCGCAGTGAGGTAGCCCGCGCGCGGCCCCTGCCCGGTCTTCTCGCCCGTCTGCCCGAATCGGAACGCAACGAGATCATCAGCACCGAGTACTTCACCCGGCTCTCCCTCGGCCCCGCGCCGGGCGATCCGCACCAGCTCGTCGCCTGACCGGCCCACCGTCCGCATGGTCCCGCCCGCACGATCGGAGACGAGATGACCACCACGCCCTCCCCTGACGCGCCGCCCAGCACGTCGATGACCGATGAGGAGTACGGGGCCTTACGCGCCTCGGCCGCCCTGTGGGCCGGGACGTCCGTGCTGATCACCGACGAGCGCGGCCGGGTCCTGATCCAACGCGTCGACTACCGCACGACCTGCCTCCTGCCGGGCGGCGCCGTCGACGCGAACGAGTCCCCGGCCCAGGGCGCCGCGCGGGAACTGCGCGAGGAGCTCGGCGTCACCATGGCCGTCGACCGCGGGCTCGCCGTGGACTGGGTCAGCGCCGACAGCCTCAACGCGCCCGCCGACATGCGCTTCCCCGGCGAGATCCTGCACGTCTACGACGGCGGTACGTGGAACGACGCGCAGATCGCCGCCATCCAGGTGCCCGACCGCGAGATCACGTCCGTCGAGTTCGTCGAACCCGCCCGTCTGCCCGACCTGATGTCCCCCGGCGGTGCCCGTCGGGCCCTGTCCGCCCTGCGCGCCCGCATCAACTCCGCCGGCCCCACCCTGCTGGAAGACGGCGTCCCGATCGCCCCCACCGTCCTGGACCGGGCCGGCGCCCTTCGTACCGCCCGCGCCCGGCACCACCTCCCCTTCCACACCGGCCTCGCCCCCGAGCACCTCCAGGTGGTCCAGGCCTGGGGCTGGCTTCTCGGACCCGACGGCCGCGCTTTGGTGCTTCTGGAACCGGACACCGGCGCGGCCTGCCTGCCCGGCGGCACCCCCGAACCCCAGGATCGCGACAACCCGCTCGACACACTGCACCGGGAGGTACTCGAGGAATCCGCGGCCGAGTTCGGTGAACCGCTGTTCCTCGGGCACCTCTCCGACCCCGACAAGCCGTACGCCCGCCTCCGCTACGCCGCGCCCCTCACCCGTCTTGGCCCGCCACCCGTCGACCCGGCCACCGGCCGCACCCACATCCGGGTCCTGGCCACACCCGAGCAGGCCCTGGAGCTCTTCGACTGGGGACCCCCGGCGGTCGACCAGCTCGCCGCCGTCCACCAGGCCAGAGCGGGGCTCGGGATCCCCCGTGCCGCGCGACAGTCCGTCACCGAACTGCCGGACGCCACCAACCTCACCACCTTGTAGCCCTCCCCAGCCCGTCTCGAAGCGAGGACTCGCATGACCAACGCATCACCCGCCCTCGGCACACAACCCGTGCGCGTTCGGCCCCTGCCAGCCGCAGGAGCCACATCGGATGCACCGGCGCAGGTTCGAACGGGGCACTGCCAGTGCGAGCAGATTTCCTACCAAGTCACCGGAATCCCGGATGATCCGCATCTGTGCTCATGTATCCATGAAACGCGGATCTCCGGTGGGCCCGCGGTGCTATGGGTGGGCTTCCCTCGGGACTCCCTGACCTGGACCGGGCCCGGCGGCGAGCCGAAGTGGTACTCGACCTACGCGACCCTCCACCGCGGCTTCTGCCCCGACTGCGGCACCCATCTGGTGTCCGTGGCCGACGGCTCCACCATGGTCATGGTGACCGGCTTCAGCCTCACCGACCAGAGCGACATCGAGCCCCTCGGCCACTCCTACCGCGAGAACGCCGCGCCCTGGATGCACATCACCCTCGCGCCCGGTCCGATCATCCTGATGTCCGACCCCCGCGTGGCGGCCATCCCTGTCACCGACTGCGGCGAGCCGCTCGTCGACGTCCGCGGAACCCTGCTGGTCGACGACCGCAGAGCCGACACGGACGGCTCGTACGCCCATCTGCGCCGCGGCGTCCTCGACCGACTCGTCCACGCCCAGTCGCTCCTGCCCGACGGGCTACGCCTGCTCTACGTCGAGGGCTACCGCACGCCCGACCTGCAACGGCGCTACTTCGAGGAGTACGCGGACGAGCTCCGCGCGGCCAACCCGGCCTGGCCCGACAATCAGGTCCACAAGGCCGCCAGCCGGTACGTGTCCCCGCCGGAGATCGCCCCGCACAGCGCCGGCGCCGCCGTCGACCTCACCCTCGTCGACGCCGACGGCACCGAGCTCGACATGGGCACGCGCGTGAACGTCAGCCCCGAAGAGAGCGAAGGCGCCTGCTACACCGACGCCGCCTCGATCAGCCCCCAGGCCCGCACGAACCGGGCTCTGCTGGCCAACGCCCTGTCCACCGCCGGATTGATCAACTACGGCACGGAGTGGTGGCACTGGAGCTACGGCGACCGGTACTGGGCACTGATGACCAACCAGCCGACGGCCCTGTACGGGACCCGCGCCCTTCGCTGACCGGGTTTCGAACGAGGCCTCGCTGCATCCCCCGTCGGCGAGGCCTCCCTCGTTCACAGGGCGCCGTCGAAGATCTGGCGATGAGCGCCGACGAAGGCGTGCTCGCGGCGGCTCCATGCGATGCGTTGCGCGATGACATCCGCGCTGGCGGTAACGCCGTCCGGACCCAGCTCCTGCTCAGCCCAGAACCGGGCGTTTCGGATCTGCCGCTCCAGGATGGAGTCGACGAGCGCGCCGCGCCCCCGGGTTTCAAGCCCGTACGCGTCCACGAGGGCTCGGACCTGAGCCGCCTGGTCCTCGACGGCGGGTGCCGTCAGCTTGGAGCTGATGCACCAGGTCCACGCCATGTAGCCGAGGTCCTCCAGCGGGGAGCCGGGAGCCGCAGTGTCGAAGTCGATGAGAGCTGCCGGCACCCCGTCCCGGAAGACGACGTTGTTCGGTCCGGGATCGTGATGGCAGACCACCGGAAACCGGCCGGCGAGATCGCTTTCTCTGGTCGCGTCGTGGAACGAGCGCAGGAGCGCACCGGCGGCACTGACCTGCTGGTCTGACCAGGTACGGAATCGCTGGGGGACCTCTCCGGAAAGGAAGTCGAGGATGTCGGTCGCTCCCTCTCGCCGAAGATATCGCGGCGCGCCGTCGAAGCCCCTGGAGTGCAGCAGCCCGAGGAGGGCTGCGACGAAGGGGGAGGCTGGGGTGGAAGGACGCCGGACGGTGGCACCGTCACGGACGATGCCTATCGTCATCCGCCCGCCGATCAACGCCACCGCGCCCGGCGCTGGGAGCGCCGGCCGTGCGCTGGCAGCCCTGCGACTGGGCCGGTCGGTGTGGTGGACGGTGCCCTCGGCCGCCAGCAGCGGGGCGAGGCCGCCGACGTAGAAAGGTAGACGAGCGTCGGCGGCGGGGCGTGGGACCCAGGCCGCTTCGACGATCTCCTCGTCCCCCGTGGCCGCTGGCTCGCCGTGGACGTAGGTCGCGCGGAAGACCGCGAAGAGGTCGTGGACATCGGCGATCCGTTCGCCGACGTGGACCAGGTGGCCCATGTCCGCGACCACACCGGCCTCCTTCAAAGTCTTGCGGGCGGCAGCTTCGGGGAGCGTCTCGCCATCCTCCCGCCTGCCGCCGGGCAGTCCCCACTGTCCGCTTCGACGGTGTCTGACAAGCAGGATCCGCTGTGCCGTGGGATCGGTGACCAGGGCGTAGGCCAAATCCACGCGCTCCAGTGCGGCTGGCATCAGCTCTTCCCTTCGTCGGGGCTGTTCCATCCGGGGCGCGGCCGCGCCGGGGAGGTCAGGACCCCGGCAAGGTGCTCGGCGATGGTGAAGGCGACCTTCGGGTCGGCGAGGAAGCCCGCCGGTTCGATGCTACGGGTGACCATCAGCGGGATGACGTCCCAGTCCAAGTCGCCGGGGGCCTTGCAGGCGCGGGCGGCCGCATCCGCGTGGGCGGTGATGGTGGCGGACTTGGCGAAGAGTTTGTCGCGGTAGCGGGCGGTGAAGCGCTGCACGTGCTGGATCAGGGCGTGCGGGGCGACCGCACCTTCGGGGTTCTTCGCCTCGATCACCCATAGGCGCCGGGTGGCCGGGTCGGCGACGAGCAGGTCGATCTCCCCGATGAGGCCGGGGATGCCGAGTTGAGCGGCTGTCTTCTCCAGGAGGCGGAAGCGGTGGGGTAGGCCGGCTGCGCGGGCGACGGCCTCGATGTCGGCTTCCAGGCGTTCGTCGAGCTGCTGTCGGTGGCGGCGCAGGGCGTCCCCGACAGGCCGGGGCAGGTCGGGGTGCGGGAGTCGGCCCTCGTGGAGGTAGGCGGCGTAGAGCTCTTGGGATGTATGGAGGAGCCAGGGCAGCAGGAGCAGTCGGCCGCCGTGTTCGATCAGCGGATGGGTGACGGGCCGGATCCGGCGCTCGACCTCGGTGTAGGCGTGCGGTCCGGCAGGTGCGGCATTGGCCGAGTGCAGGCGCAGCCGGTCCACAGCGGCTGCCAACTCGCGTTCGGGCAGCGCCGACCAGGTGGCGGTCTCGTGGACCAGGTCCTCGGCGGTGACGGCGGCGATGCCGTCCGTTCCGGTCTGCCAGTCGGCGGCGGTTGCCAGCACGGCCCCCAGCGCCGCGAATCCGAAGCCCCAGTGCTGCTGGAGGAGCTGGTCGGCCGCCGCGAGCTGGCTGCCGGCGGGTAGGCGCGGAGTGGTGAAGTTGACGCGGACTCGGGTCCTTACTGTGGCGAACACGGCGGCCGGGTCGAGGTGTTCGGGTGGGGCGGTGGCGGCTTGGGTGATGAAGCGCTGCTGTCGGGCGTGCTGGTACGCCTGTGCGTCGAAGCCGAGGTGGAGCAGCTCGGCGTCTTGGTCGGCCGTGCGGGCCTGGTCGGTGTCGGTGAGGGTGAACACGCCGCTGGCGTGGATCTCGAGGTGGAGGTCGTGCAGACGTCGGGCGGCGGCGACCGCGGTGGTGCCGCAGTGCAGTACGAGCTCGGCCAGGGCAACCAGTTCGGCGACGGCCAGGACGTCGACGGGCCGGCGGCCGGTGGGCAGGGCGGTGACCGCCTGCTGGAGGAGCAGCTGCAGGGCGGACGTGGCGGTGGCGGCATCCGCCTGGCGGCGGCTGGCTTCCGACACCCAGTTCTGCGCCCAGGGTGCGGCGAGGTTCACGGTCACCTCGTGGTGGCCGCAGGTACGGCTGGACCATGCCGCGTTCAGCTGCCGCGCCAGCTCGTCGACGAGACCGGGCTGGTGGGACCGGATCTGCCGGGTGAGCTCGCCTTCGAGGGCGTGCAGCAGTTGCTCGGCGGGGCCGCCCCGGGCGTAGGCGTCGGCGCCGCTCCAGGCTCCCACCGGAACGCCGGCGCGGCGGATCGCGGCGGCCGCGCTGCGCAGCGCACGGGCGTGCAGGTGGCGCGAGCGCGGCAGGGTGTACTGGGGGGCGGCGGCGGGCCAGAAGGTGGTGGTGCTGGTGAGGCGGAGTACCGGGTGCGCGGTGTCCCAGGCGTCGGCGAACGCCTCTGGGTCGGTGCCGCCTACGGCGCTGCGGCTGGTTCGGACCTGCTCGACGAGGTGGTGCAGGAGCTGTCCGAGGACGCGGTGGCCCTGCTGGCCGTCGCCGGTGAAGGTGCCCAGCAACAGCGGGTCGAAGTCGATGCCGATCCGGGCTTGGCCGGGGTCCGCGCCGGCGTGCATCAGGAGCCACTCCCCCGCGTCCCGCTTGTCCCCGTCCCGGCCGGCCCCAACGGCGGGGGGCTGGTGGGGTCGGGTGGTCTCGGTCAGCTGCATCACGACGGGGGCGCCGTCGGGCAGGGTGAAGTGTTCGGCGACCTGGGGGCGGCCGGTGACGGTGGTGCGGATGCTGTCGGCGAGTCCGGCCATCGTGGCCAGGTCGAGTACGGCGCCTTGGCCGTGGCCCGGCTGGGCGATGATGGTCATCGGTGGGTCGGTGCTGACCCGCACCAGCAGTTCGTCGGGGCCCGGTTGGAGAAGGTCGGCGTGGGTGCCGGGTACGCCGGGGTCGGGATCAACGAGGTGGGCGGATCGCCAGTGCAGAGCCAGCGGCAGCCCGGCCGCGGCAAGGACATCGTCCAGGCGAGCCCAGGCCGCGGCACGCTGCCAGGTGAGGTCGAACCCGGCCGCCGGGACGACGGCGACTTCGTTGCGGGGCGGGCCGGGGAGCAGCAGCGTGCCCGCGCCGGACCAGGCGGTCCACGCGTCGATCGGCTCATGGTGGAAGACGGCGTCGACGCCGGGGTGCTCGGTGAGCTCCAGGACGAACAGGGCCAGCAGGGCCGGGTCGCCTTCCGCGTCGGCGAGGATCTCGGCGAGCTCTTCGACGTGCAGGTAGCAGGTGTCACGGATCAGCTCCGGCCCGAGTACCCGGGGCCCGCCGTAGACCACGAGCCGCCCGCGCCCGGTCGGCTGCTCGGCGAGCTTGGCTCGGCCCTCCTCAACCCGGGCCGGCAGGAGGCCGTCCGCGAGCGCGCTGACGACGGCGATGTCGTAGCGGTGGGTGGGTGAGGAGATCACGCAGACCGGCCCGGGCCGGGCGGGTGCCGAATCCAGGCCCAGCAACTGGGCGACGCGGTCCACGGTCAGCGCCTGGAGGCGCTCCTCGGTGGCCGGCCCGTTCGGGACATGGGTGGTCAGGCGCTCCAGGGCCACGGCGAAGCTGTTCAGCATGGCGGAGGCCGGGACCAGCCGGCGGCGGCCGTGCGCGACGACGGCGAGCACCGGCCCCAGGAGCGGTGCTCTGGGGTGGTAGCGCAGCGGCATGGCGGTGATGTCCGAAGTCAGCCATTCCAGCGCGCGAACGGCGCGATCCGGCTCCCGGCACGCGGCGGCAATCTCGGCGGGGGCCAGGTCGGCCAGCTCCTGGGCGGCGTCGTACTCGCCGGGGCTGATTCCACAGGCTATGTCCTGTGCTGACCGATCGTCGTACACCTCGGGCCACGCCGGCGCGAGACCCGACACCAGTCGGTCAGTGCAGCGCAGTACGAGTTCCAGGACATCGGTAAGGGTGAAACCGCGCACGGCCAGCACGGACTCATCGACCGCCCGCGCCGCCATCTCCGCGCAGCGAAGGAACATCATCGGATGGTCGAGCTGCCCGGGGTGAACCAGCAGCCGCTCCCCCGCCACCTCGTACCGCACCAGCGCCCGCGGGTCGTTCGGCTCCTCCTCCGTCAGCGTGCCGCGCCCGGGAGCAGCACGGACGAGGGTCTCGACCAGTCCCGGCAGATCCTCGGCGCAGGCCCGCTTCCCGGGCCGGGCAGGGCTTCGCAGGACTCGGGTCCACAGGAGCAGCAGGTGATCGTGGAAGCGGGAGCAGCCCGGGGAGGCGAGCGCGGTCTCCAGCAGCACCACCAGCGATTTGGTCGAGTAGCAAGCCAGCGCCTGGTCGATGGGCTTCCACTGCACCCGCCGGTGCTGCGCGGACGTGGGCTGCTGCGCCGTGGCCATCGTGGTTCCGTCTCCTGTGCTGATCGTAGTGAAGCCAGCCTGGCAGGAGGGCGCCCCATGGCGTTGGGGAATCTCGTCAGTTCGGAGGCGACGTCCAGTCCCTGGTCGCCGCGTTTGCCGAGGCGAGCCAGAGCGCCCGGGAGGGGGACAACCTGTTCCGGGAGGTCTTCGAGACACTCAGCACCGAGGCGGTCCCGCTGCCCCGCGACGTGTTCAGCGGACCCGGGGCTGCCGCTGGGTCCCGAACACCCGCCGGACCGCGCTCATCCCCATGACCGACCAGGGTTTCTTGGCGCGGCCGAGGGTCTCTAGAGCAGCGTGCTACTCACCCGTGATCCCACTCGTCAGATTGGTCGAGCAAAGGCTTCGCCGACCGCATGTCTGCTCGAAGAAGCACGATGGTGACGGCAAGGGAGTGTGAAAGCCGTCCGTGGACCTCATCTTCGCTCTAAGGTGAGGAGATGATTCCTGATTTTGTATCAGATCTCCGGAAGGCGGTCGGTCCCGACTGCCTTCTCTGGCTCCCTGGGGTGGTCGCGGTCGTGCGCGACGAGAACCGGCAGGTGTTGCTGCAACGGAGGTCTGCTGCCGGTCTGTGGACGCCGCTGAGCGGGATCGTGGAGCCGGGCGAGGCCCCTGCTGCCGCGGTGGCACGGGAGGTAGAGGAGGAGACCGGGGTTCGGGTGGTGGTCGAGCGTTTGGCGGCGGTGACGCAATCCCCGCCGGTGCAGCACTCCAACGGAGACCGGGCTCAGTACCTGGAGATCGTTTTCGCCTGTCGGCCTGTGGGACCGGGCCCCGCGCCCCGGGTGTGCGACGACGAGTCGGTGGAGGTCGGCTGGTTCTCGCTGGACGCGCTGCCACCGATGAGTGAGCGCATGCGGGAGATCATCGCGTTGGTCGAGAAGGATGAGATCGCGGCGTGGTTCGTACCGGTTGAGTGACCGCGCGGCATGCCAGCTTCTCGTCGCTGCTGCGGGTCTGCGCCACTTAGGCGGGCACGGCCCCCGTACGGAGGGCGAACTCGCGCAGGCCTGGCACGCGGGCCGGGCCGTAGAACAGGTTCGATGTCAGGGCTCGCAGTGCCGGCCGGCGGACTTCTTGCGCGGCCTCCTGCTCGACGCGGCGCAATGCAGCGAATGCCTGCTGTCCGCTGCCGAGGGCATGCCACATGCGGGCGGTGTCGGTCCAGGCGCGAGCGCGGCGTTCGGCGTTCGGCATGAGGCTGATGTCGAGGCCCTGGACGATCGACACGCCCTCGTCAGGCGTGCCGAGGGTGGTGTGGACGCCGATGCGGTAGACGGCGACCTGGGTCCGTGTGGCGTCGACGGTGAAGAGCCCGTCGGGGGCCTGCGGGTGGCGTTCGACGGTCTCGTCGGCTTCGTCGAGCAGAGCGAGGGCTGTGGTGCGGTCGCCTCCGGCGGCGGCGGAGTAGGCCGCGGTGAGCAGCAGGCTGGTGCGTACGGCTCCGGTGCGTGCTTCGGCGGGGTCGAGTTGGTCGGCTTCGTGGGTGAGAAGGCGGACGGCGGAGGAGGCGCGGCCGGAGCGGCGCATGGTGATGGCAAGGACGCGGGTGGCTTCGCCGATGGGGATGGGGATGCCGCTGGCCCGTGCGGCGGCCAGGGCGCGATCGGCCGCGACCCATGCGGTGTCCGAGTGCTCCTTCGCGGCTAGTTCGGCGGCCAGGACGTAGCTGCGGGCGAGGACGGCACTGGCCTGCTGGCGAGCGCGGCCGGCGGAGGCGTCTCGCGTCGCTTCAGCGGCCGAGAGTAGGGCGGGAAGGGCGTTCGCGAGGTCGTTGTAACGGGCGGCGGTGAACGCCTCACGTGCGGCGGCCGTCCCGGAAACCAGTACTCGCAGTGGCGCGGGCTCGGCGCCCGGAAGGCGGAAGAGCATGTCGTCCAGGTTCAAGCTCGAGCCCGGCTGGCCCACCGCGGTGCCTGTTCCGACGGCGACGGTCGACGCCCCGGCGGCCAGCGCCCCCAGTACTGTCCTGCGACGCATCGCGTCCTCCTCGTCCGGCATCGTTACGTTCCCCACGGTAGCGATCACGGGGTCCGCTGGGGCAGGGAACCCGCTGACCCGCTCAGGAGGAATGTGGAGCACCTGGGCAAGGCGCAGCCGGGTTTCGAGATCCACCCGCATCCTGTTGCGTTCGATCCGTGAGATTGCCGAGGCCGAGTAGCCGACAGCCTGGCCGACCTCGCCCTGCGTCATGTCCAGGGCTTGGCGCGCGCTGCGGAAGATCTTGCCTAAGTCACTGCTCGGGCCCATGGGTACCTGCCTCCTGCACACCGACGGGGAGCCAAGACCTTACTGCCTGCTGCTGACCGGCGACAGGGAGTGCGGACGCACGTCGTGTGCCGGTTCCGCACACCGTGTGCGGAACCGGGCAGAACACCTCCCGAACAGGATCGGCAGGCAGGACGGTTGCGCCAGCAGACGGACGGCACACCCAGACCGGTTCGCTGCTCGACTCCTCTGCGGAGGTACCCCTTGAACGTGCTGATCACCGGTGGTGCCGGCTTCATCGGCTCGGCCCTGACCGACGCCCTGCGCCTCGCCGGGCACGCGGTCACCCCGCTGGACAACCTCTCGGTCGCCTCCCCGCGTCCGAGCCGCAAGGGCCTGATGGTCCGCGACGTCCGATCGCTGACCGCTCAGGACCTGGACGGCGTCGACACGGTCGTGCACCTGGCCGCGCTCAAGTCCGTCCCGGCCTCGTTCGAGGTCGGCGGGTTCGAGCACAACGTCGCCGTTGACCGGCACATCCTCCACACCTTCGTCGGTTCGACCGCGCGACGGCTGCTGGTGGCCTCTTCATGCGAGGTCTACGGCGAGCAGCAGGGCCCGCTCGCCGAGAGCGCGCCGTACGCCCCCCGCTCCCCGTACGCAGCGGGCAAGGTCGCCACCGAGCAGCTGACCAGCATCTACCGGCCCCGCCTGGACGGCGACCGCCAGATCGGCATCGTCAGGTTCTTCAACACCTTCGGCCCGCACGAGAGCCCCGACGCCGTCGTGCCCGCCTTCCTCGACGCGGTCGCCGAGAACCGCCCGCTGTCGATCGAGGGCGACGGCCGGCAGGCCCGGGACCTGACTTACATCGACGACTCGGTCACCATGCTCGCCCGCGTCCTGGACGCCCCCGCGCTGCTGCCGGTCATCAACTGCGGCTCGGGCCAGGCGGTTTCCATCCTCGACCTCGCCCATGCGGTCATCAGCGCCGTAGGCCACGGCACCATCACCCACGTCGCCGCCCGCATCAACGAGATCAGCTCGTTCACCGCCGACATGGGCCTCTTCCACCGTGCCTACGGCGCCGTCGCCCGTACGCCGCTGGACGAGGCGCTGGCCCTGAGCGCTCAGACCCGTACATCCGCTCTGACGGCGGCCTAAGGCGGCCCCGGCACACCGCCGACCAGCCCGTGCGGCTCGCGGTTCCGTCGCTCCGGCCGGGACTGCGGGCCGCCCTCCAACACGCCCCCACCGTCGCGGAAGGTACCCGTGAACGATCAGATGCAGAGCCTGCTGCCGCGCCACGCCGACACCCGCGCCATCCGCATCACCGGCGGCCACCGCCTGAAAGGCACCATCTCGGTCCAGGGCTCGAAGAACATCGCGCTTCACCTGTACGCCGCCGCCCAGCTCGCCGACACGTCGCTGACTCTGTCCGGCACCCCGGAAATCCTGGACAGCCATGTCTGCGCGGAAATCCTGACCCGCACCGGTACTCAGGCCAGGATCACCGGTGACCGCTTCATAATCGCGCCCGCTGTCGACTGGCACCCGGTCATCCCAGACGAGCTGGGCGGGCGTATCCGCACCACCGCCGTCATGGCCGCCGGCCTGCTCGCCAGAGCCGGTCGCGTCCGCTTCCCCCTGCCGGGCGGCGACGCCTTCACTCACCGCCTCATCGACCGGCACCTCGCCGCCATGGAGGCTGCCGGCGCCACGCTGGACGTCACCAGCACCCATGTGAGTGCCCGCCTGCCCGGTCAGGCCCCGGCGCCGTTCACCGTCGACGTGAGGACCCAGAAATGGGGGCCGAGCCTGGGAGCCACGGTCACCGCCATGCTGCTCGCCGCCCGCGCTCGCGGCACCTCCACCATCCTCAACCCCAACTCCGAGCCGGAAGTCCTGACGACCGCCGCGATGCTCGCGGAAGGCGGTGTCGACATCATCTGGCAGGGCACCGGCGCCCTCCACATCACCGGGACCGACCGCATGACCGGCGGAACCGTGGCCGTTCCGCCGGACCGGCTGGAGGCGGCCACGCTCGCCCTGGCCGCCGCCATCACCGGTGGAACCGTTCACCTCGACAACGTCCCCGTCGCCACGTTTCCCCCCGCGCTCGTGGCTATGCTCGCCGACGCCGGGATCGAGCTCGACCCGACGGACGGCGGCACCAGCGCCCGCTGCCCCTCCGGTCCCCGGCCCGTACAAATGGCCACGGTCTCCGCCACCTGCACCGATGTTCAGCCCCAGCTGACCGCCTTCCTCACCCAGGCCCCGGGCACCTCCCGCATCGAGGAGCGGATCTACACCGCCCGGGACACTCACGTGGCCCCCCTACGCGCCTTCGGCGCGGCCGTCACCGCCGACGGACCGACCATCACCGTGCACGGCCCGTCCATCCTCACTGCAGCCCGTGTGGCCGGCGAGGACATCCGAGCCGTCGCTGCCCTCGTGATCGCAGCCCTTGCGGCCCGAGGCACCTCGACAGTCCAGGGCGTCTATCACCTGCAACGCGGCTACGGAAGCCTGCTGCCCAAGCTCGCCACGCTGGGCGCCGAGCTGGAGGTCATGCAGGAGTAGGCTCGCAGCACCCTCTGGGAGCCATTGGCCGTTCTGGCAACCCCGCACCACGCCCGTGGCTGCACCCTGGCACGACCGGCCGAACACGAGAATCTGACCGCCAGCCTGGCTTCATGGCCGTCCGGCTCCGCAAACGGCACCCTGGAACCTAGGCGCCGCGCCAGCCGCCTCAACGACCGTCCCCGGAGCCCACCCGTGCCCGTCCGAACTACTGGCCGTGGTCAGCGGCCCGCCGGCGACCGGCAAGACCACCCTCGCCCGGGAACTCGCCCAGCACCTGGGCTGCCCCGCGATCCTGCGTGACGAGATCAAGCAGGGCATGGTCATGAACCATCCCGGTCACGACCCCGAGGACGACGATCCCCTCAACATCCCAGCTCTGGAGGCGTTTTTCGCAACGCTCACCGTCCTCCTCCGGGCCGGGACGTCCGTCGTCGCCGAGGCTGCCTTCCAAGACCGGCTCTGGCGCCCCGGGCTGGAGCCGCTCATAAAGATCGCCGACCTACGGATCATCCGGTGCACCACCCCCGCGCCGGCGATCGCGCAGCGCATCGCCGACCGTGCCCACCGCGACAGCCACAGGGCCGCCCATGGTGACAAGGCCCTGCTCGCCGATATGAAAGCCGGGCTGTACAACCCCGATCAGTTCGTGCCCATCAGCCTGGACGCGCCGAACCTGCTGGTGGACACCTCTGACGGCTACACGCCTGGTATGACGGAGATTCAGAGATTTCTGCTGCGGCCGGAGTGCGAAGAAGGCGCAAGCTGAAGATCCCGCCGTGACTGCCCTCAGCCGGACAGGAAAGCCTTCGAGCTGGGCAACGCGCGGAATCGGTGGACCCCAGTGTGGCTCGCGGCGTAGCGTCAGGGGTGAGGTCCCGCCGCATCCCCCGTCGGCGGGACCTCCTTGGCTCCTGGCCGGCAGCGGCGCTGGCGCCGCCACGATGTTCGTCAGCCGCGAGCAGGCTCGGTCGCCGTCACCAGGGTGATGCGCTCGGCGCAGATGGACGCGTCTCCCGTGCGGTGCCCCGGTTCGAATACCGCGACGGTGTAGCTCGTGATCCCGGAGGGCAGTTGCAGGAACATGTCGTTCACGCGCGCCTTGGCGTGTTCCAGGGCGTCGGACGCACTGGGTTGATCGACGGTCAGCATGCGCGGGCCGATCCCGGGGATGTCCACCTCGACGTTCCACTTCATGCGGCCATCCTGGCAGAGCACTTCCCGGCCGCTGGCCATTGAGCAGCCGAGCACCGGAGCGTGCGTGGCTGTCGGGGTCGGAGGTCAGTACCGAGCCCGTCGCAGGACGGACTTCTTCAGCGCCCGGTTGATGTCGGGGTTGCGGCCGGGGACGTAGGAGTGGACCGGCGCGTAGCCACAGGCGGCGTACAGGGCGAGAGCCGCGCTGTTGTGGACGCCGGTCTCCAGCAGGACCTCGGTGTGGCCGCGGCCAAGTAGATCTCGTTCGAGAGCGGCGAGGATCCGGCGGCCGAGCCCTTGCCCGCGAGCGGCCGGGGCCACGTACATCCGCTTGATCTCGGCTGCCGAGGGGCCGAGGGTGCGCCAGCCTCCGCAGGCCAGGGCCGGTCCGTCTCCGAGACGGGCGACGAGGAATCGGCCGTGCGGGGCGTCGAATTCTGCGCTGTCGGTCGTCTCGGGGTCGTCGGCGGTGCTGTAGGTGGCGAGCTGCTCTTGGTGGAGGGCTCGAGTGAGGGCGCGGGCATCGGCGGTGCCGTACGGGACGGCGGTGAGCGTCCATTGAGGGGCGGCCGGAAGCAGCGAGGTCATGGTGTCGATACTGCCGGGTGGAGGGCCAGGAGGAGCAGCAGTTCCGCGGCCGCCAGCACCACAGCGTCCGTACGCCGGCCCGAGCACCCCGGCCACCGTGCCCAGCCCTCGCGCACCATCGGGTCGTCGGCGCAGTGCCGGCGCGCCTCCGCATACCCCGTCGTGAAATCGGATCCGGCCGCCGAGGGGTTGGGGTCTGGAGCCGCCGCTGCCGGGCCCCCGGCCCCGGCACCCGGCGTCACGTGGTGACGCAGACACCCCCGGTGACGCTGCCAGGTGACGCTGGAGTGTTCGCCCGGACGCCGCGTTGACCTGTGGTCTTTCGTCCGGACAGGCGGGCGGCAGACGCTGATGACGCTCTGACACACCATGTCTCCGGTTCGCCTACTTCTCTGCTCCCTTCTCTCAGTGAGATGGAGTACGAGAGCGTCATCAGCGTCATGAATACGCAAGTGACCGCACGAACATACAGGTCACAGCCCATCCAGGCCGGGCAGGGAGTGCGTCATGGACAGCGTCACCCCTGCGTCACCGTGACCTCTGACAGGCGACCCTGACTGTTTGCCACCCGACCTTGACCACCGCCAGGTTCCTGCCACCCGAGCCTGACCGGCGGGTGGGTACATGTACCGGTGTGAGCAGACTCCAGTGGGCGGGCATCGTGAACCGGGCCGCCGTGATCGTCACCGGCTACGACGCGGTCGGCGGCTGCACCCTTCGCCAGGTCTACTACCGGCTGGTCGCCGAGGGCCTGATCCCGCACACCGCGCCGACCTACCGGCGGCTGTCCGCCCGCCTCGCCCAGGCCCGCCGCGACCGGGAGTTCCCCAACCTCATCGACCCGCTGCGCGAGGTGCACGTCCCGCCGTCGTGGCCGGACGCCCGCGCCTTCCTACGCGAGGCACCGGACTGGTTCGCCCTGGACCGGACGGCCGGCCAGACCACGGCCGTGTACGCGGCCTGCGAGAAGGACACCCTGAGGGCCCAGCTCACCCGCTGGCTCCAGGAGGCCGGGATCCCCGTCCTCGTCGTCCGCGGATTCGGCAGCCAGAGCTACGCCCAGCTCGTCCGCGAGCGCGCCGCCCGCGACCCGCGCCCGGCCGTACTGCTCTACATCGTTCTCCCTGGCGCTTCGATGTGTGGCGGGACGCTGCGTCTGATCGTGTGAGCTGGGGTTCTTCCTCGCATCTCTGGAGCTGTCGTGATCGTTGCGACACGTTGCAGATGGAGTGGAGGAAGCCTTGCGGGCGTTTCGGGTGCAGTTGCCTTCGGGTGCTGGGTACTGGACGGTGCTGGACGAGGAGCTGGCGGTGGTGCCGGCGGCGGATGCGTTCTTGCGGTACGTGCGGTTCGGCAAAGACCAGGCGGAGTTGACGACGCGTACGTACGCCGGGCACGTCGCCCTGTACCTGCGCTGGTGTGCCCGGACCGGCCGAGACTGGAGGACCGCAGCGCAGGACCTCGGGCTGTTCACCGTGTGGCTGAAGTACGGGACACCGGACGCCACGGGCATCGAGCGGCCGGTGGCGGGCCGCGGGGTGGTGATGGCCGGACCGGGGACGGAGCCCCACCGCCAGCCGGGCCGGATCGGGAACGTGCTGACCGGAGTGCGGCAGTTCCTTCTGCACGCCATCACCACGAAGTCCGTGCCGTCGGAGGTGCTGGTGCAGCTCTACGAGGTGGCCGAGGACTGGGACCTGCCCGAGGAAGCCCGCGGCGAGGGGATGAGCTACCGGCTCAAGGCCCGCCACCGGGTGCAGGTGCCGCGCAAGCGCCGGGACCGGGCTACGGACGCCGAAGCGGTGGCCCTGTTCATGGCCTGCCACAACGCCCGCGACCGCTTCATCGTGCTGCTACTCGCCCGCGCCGGACTGCGCCGCGGCACCGCGGCGGGCCTGCGGCGCGAGGACATGCACTTCATGCCGGACTCCACCGCGCTGGGCTGCCGGATGGCCGGCTCGCACCTGCACGTGCTACGGCGGGAGAACCCCAACGGCGCGTGGGCCAAGCGCCAGCAGTCCGCCGCCCCGGGGAAGGCCAAGCCGGTCGACTTCCTGGTGGTCCAGGCCCACGACCAGTACGTGATCGAGCGGATGGCGCTGCCGCACGGGGCGGCGAGCGACTTCGTGCTGGTGAACCTGTTCGCCGAGCCGCTGGGCGCCCCGATGAGCCCGGACGGCATCACCGAGCTGCTTCAGCGGCTGTCGAGGCGGGCCGGGCTGTCGCGCATCGTGACCCCGCACATGCTCCGGCACGCGATGGCCAGCAACGTCGTGGACGCCGGCGGGAGCCTGGACGAGGTGGCCGCACTGCTCGATCATGCACGGCTGTCCAGCGCCGAGCCGTATCTGCACCCCGATCCCGACCGGCTGCGGCAGGCGGTCGACCGGGTGCCCTCGCCGCGCGAGCTGGCGGGTGGACTCCGATGAGCGCCACGCTGCCGGCCGCGCCGCCGGCGCCGGGGGCCACCACGGAGGAGAGCGCGGCGTTCCTGTGGTCGCTGATCGAGCCGGAGTTCTTCACCGAGGTCGGCTGGGACGGCGATCGACGCGTCCTGACCGCGCCGATCGACCACCCCATGCTGGGGATGCGGGCCTGCCCAGTGCCGGGATGCGACCTTCCGTCGAAGGCCCGCGGTCTGTGCCGGACCTGCCAGGACCAGCACCGCAAGTCGGGACTGCCGCTGAAGGAGTTCATCGAGCTCCCGCGTACCGCCTCGCGCGTCGTCCCGGGGCAGTGCCGGGTCGACGGATGCGAGCGGACCTGGATCAACTCCCAGAAGCAGCCGCTGTGTCGGTCGCACTGGTACCAGTACGTGCAGTTCGGCGGCACCCTGCCCGAGTTCCTTACCGATCCGGCGGCGCGGGCGCTTCCGGGCCTGGGGGACTGCGGAGCGCTCGCCTGCACCCGCCAGGCCGTGACCGCCGTGGGCCACCGGCTCTGCCACCCGCACGGCATGCAGCTCAACCAGCTCCGCAAGGAGGGGCCCGTCGACGAGCAGATGTGGTTGCGGACGGCACCGTCGGGCTGCAACGGCTCTGAGATCAGCTTCCGGGGCTTGCCGGACCTGGTCGTCGCGCAGCTGCTGTTCGGCCTGCAGCACCGCTGCCGACGCGGAGCGAAGACCGACGTGGGCGGCCTGCGCTCGCTCATCGACCGCACGATCCGCCCCTCGCAGGCGGGCCGCCTGGAGGACGTCCCCAGGCCGGGGGTGAACAGCACCGCGGTGATCCTCCTCAACCGGCTGACCGCCTACGCGCAGCGGGCCTTCAAGTCCCCCGAGGGCGAGTACGGAAAGGACAGCTGGGACCTTGCGGTCTTCGGGCACCGCGGCACGGTGGAGTTCACCGCCGTTCACCAGCCGTGGCTGAAGGAGGCCGCAAAGCGCTGGGCCCGCGATTACCTGACCCGCGTGCGCTCCCGCAGCACCTCCTCGCACGCCCGCCAGCACATGACCGCGCTGGCCTTCCTGTCGCGCAGTCTCGACGCCCGGCCGGACCACGGCTTGGACCGGGCGGCGCTGGGGCGGGCGGACATCGAGAACTACCTGAACCGGATGACGTTCCTGGAGGCCAACGGCCGTATCGCCGCGACGACCCGTGTCAGCTACGTCCGGGCGACACGCAACGTGCTGAGGCAGTCCCGTGTGATGGGCCTGACCAGGGCGGATGGCCCGTTGGCCGGGCTGCCCGACGACTTCGTGATCACCCGGCACGACGTCCCGAGGCCGCCGGAGCCCTCGGAGGAGGGCCAGGACCTGCCGCCGGAGGTGCTGCGTCAGCTCTGCGCTCACCTGGACCTGTTCGAGGAGATGACCTGCCGCGAATTGCGGGTCGCGGTGGAGCTGCTGATGGACACCGGCCGGCGCCCGGAGGAGATCTGCAAGCTGGAGTACCACTGCCTGAACCGGGACCGGCAGGGCAAGCCCGTCCTGGTCTACAACAACTGGAAAGAGCAGCGGATCCGCCGCGAGCTGCCGATCCACGAACCCACCGCCCGGCTGATCCGCGAGCAGCAAGAACGCGTCCGCCTTCTCTACCCCGACCGGCCGCTGTCCCAGTTGGTCCTGCTGCCGTCGTCGGTGATGAACCAGCTCGGCACCAAGGGCATCGACGCCACTCACTTCAGCGGGATGCATCGCGACTGGGTCACCGAGCTGCCGGAGTTCTTGCTGGACGACGGGACCGTCTTCGACGAGGAGAAGGTCTTCCCTTACGCCTACCGGCACTCCTTCGCCCAGCGCCACGCGGACGCCGGCGTCTCCATCGAGGTCCTCTCACCCTTGATGGATCACGACTCCTACCAGTCGACCCGCTGCTACTACCGGGTCAAGGAAGTACGGCTGCGCGAGGCCGTCGACAAGGTCACCGCCATGCAGTTCGACCGCCACGGACAGCGGGTCTGGGGAGCGGTCACCACCTTGCTGGACGCCGAACGCATCCGCCTGGCGATCGGGTCGGTCCAGGTCCCCTTCGGCACCTGCTCAGAGCCGTCCAACGTCGCGGCCGGCGGCGGTGCCTGCCCCCTGCGGTTCCGCTGTATGGGCTGCGACCACTACTCCACCGACATCTCCTACCTCCCCGAGCTCAGCGCCTACCTCGACGGCCTGCTGCGGCAGCGGGAGCGGCTGCGTTCGATGACCGAGGCCGACGACTGGGCCCGAGCCGAGGCCACCCCGTCCGAGGAGGAGATCGCCCGCGTCCGACGGCTGATCCGCCGCGTCACCGAGGAGGTCGACCAGCTCACCGACACTGAACGCGCCGAGATCCAGCAGGCCGCCGCCATGGTCCGCAAGACCCGCCAGGGCTTCCTCGGCATGCCGCGCATTCCCCAGCCCCTGCCCGACCTGCGACCGGAGCGACCCGCATGACCCCACCCGACCCCGCCGTCCAGGCCATGCTGGAAGGCCGCCGGGCCGACACCGTCCGACGCCGCCAGCGGGTCCTCACCGCCCTGACCGAGGCCGCGAAGGACGGCTCCGAGGTCAGCGTCGCGGCCATCGCTCGCCGCGCGGGCGTCGACCGCACCTTCCTCTACCGCCACCGCGACCTGCTCGGCCAGATCCACGCCCAGGCCGCTGAGCCGCCCACGGTTCCCGGCGGCCGGGGCCCGGCCGTCAGCCGGGCCTCGTTGCAGGTCGACCTGGTGGCTGCCGACGCCCGCACCGCCCGTCTCGCCGCCCAGGTCCGCCGCCTCGAAGGCCGGCTCAGCGAGGTCCTGGGCGAGCAGGTCTGGCGCGAGTCCGGAATCGGCGGCCCCGACGACACCGAACAGCTCCAGGCACGGATCACCACCCTCGAACAACAGGTCGTCGACCTGGAGCTCAAGCTCCAGGACCAGGGCGACGACCTCGCCGCCGCCCGCGCGGCCAACCGCGAGCTGATGGCCCAGCTCAACCGAGGACGCGACACGCCTCCGCCTCCCGGATGAAACCCCAGGTCACCGCCCACTTGAGCGAAAGGACGCCATGGCGGACTCTTGAACCCAGGAGGCCACGATGCCGAACAAGCGCCCCCGCGGGCCGCAGCCGCACTGGCGGCCCAAGCGGGAGACACTGCGGGTGCTGACCGCGGTCGACACCGTCCTTGACCGCTACCGCGACCACCTGCCTGTCTCGCTCCGCCAGCTGTTCTACGTGCTCCTGAGCGACGGCGTGTTGGAGAAGACCGAGCGCGACTACAAGCGGATGTGTGAGTACGTCGGCATGGCCCGCCGCTCCGGACGGATCCCCTGGGACGTGATCCGCGACGACACCCAGATCGCCGTGGACGCCCCGCCCTCCTTCACCGGCCCCGAAGACTTCTGGACAGCCGTGGAGACGGCGGTCGACGGCTACCGCGTCGACCGCCAGGAGGGCCAGCCCGTCCGGCTGGAGCTGTGGTGCGAGACGGCCGGCATGGTCCCTCAACTGGTACGCATCGGCGAGGAGTTCGGCATCTCCTGCTTCTCCGGCGGTGGGTTCGACGGCCTGGCCGGCAAGCACGACGCAGCCGTCCGGGCGATCTCCGGAGGCCGCAGAACCAGCGTTTTGCACCTGGGCGACTACGACCAGAGCGGCGTTCACATGTTCAGCTCGCTGGCCGAGGACGTGATCGCGTTCGCCGAGGCCGCGGGCGCCGAGGTGGAGTTCGAGCGGGTCGCGGTCACCCCCGAGCAGATCGTCACCCACAACCTGCCGACCGCCCCGCCGAAGGCGACCGACCGGCGCTCGTTCTCCGGCACGACCACCACCCAGGCCGAGGCGCTGCCGCCCGACATCCTGGCCGCGATCGTGCGCGAGGCCATTGAGACCCACTGCGACCCCGACGTCCATCGGCAGGCGCTCGCCCGTGAGGAAGCCGAGCGGCAGGAGATCCGCCAGCGCCTGAACGGGCGGCCCGAACCCGGTCAGCATCCCGCCGAGTGAATCTTCCGTCAGGTTCCGTGCACCACACCTGTTGCGCACGCTATGGTCGTCTCGACCGCTTCTGAGCTGCGAGAACTCGAACCGCACGCTCGTGGCGCCCCGGAGAATGGTCGGCGACTTCGATGCCTCCGGCGCCGACATCGAGCGCGACTGGATCGCCCGCACCGCGTGTTGGGCCTCCGTGCAGCGCGTCCTGCTCACCCACGACCAGGTCCGCGAACACGAACTGCCCCCTGCCGAGGGGAAGGCCGGCGATCCCCGCTGGCCGGCCTTCGCCCGCCGACACCACCTTGACCCAGTCCGGCCTGTCCAGTGGGAGGTCGAGGCGCTCGACCCCGCCGAACTCCGGCACCTGGTGCTTGCCGCCGCCGAACCGCACATCGACCGCACCGTCCTCGCCGCCCGGATCGCCGAAGAAGAACGCCAGCGCGCCCAACTGCGGGAGTTCACCGACCAGGCGCTCCGCTCCCTCGGCCCCGGATCCTGAAACGGCGGTTGTCTTGAACGGCTTCCGGTGGACCCGGGCGAACGGCGGAAGTTGGCCCCACCCCTCGAGCGGGCAGTCGACAGCTCAGCTCGCCGTCGCCGACCTCTTCTCGTTGGCTGCGCTTGTGCCCGGACCGACTACGGGCCTGCCGGTCGAACACCTGGCGGAGCCACTGCTGACCGTTCTGGTTGGGCCACTTCAGACCGTCGCGGACAGGCGGTCAAACTCACCTGTCAATCGGTCAGGGTCGACTGTCAAAGGTCACACCGCCTGCCGGATCGGCGACCACCTCAACCCGGGCGGGGCTGCGACGGTCGCCCTCCTCCCGGGCGGGCTCCGCAGTGCCGTGCACTGGGGAAAGGGCTCCTCGGGCCGCCCCTGGTCGGCCCGTCCGCTGGCATCCGGGCATGCGGACGGCCCGCGCGTCCGGGTGGCGACGGCAGGTGGGGTCTGGTCCGGTCAGACGGGCGGGCGTTGCGTCAGGTGCCCGGGTCCGGCGCGGGGTCGAGGGTGATCAGGAAGCCTCGTCCGCTGCCGGTGCGGGGCAGTTTGCGGATGTCGATGCCGCGTTGGCGCAGGGCGGGGGCGAGGGAGGTGAGGCGGGCGGAGAGCAGCGCGGTGGTCTTGGGCCAGGTGTCGGGGAGGGGGCCGGGCGGTCGGAGGACGGTGTCGATCTGTCCGGTGGTGGCCTGCCATTCGGTGGTGTCGGTGGCGCTGGCCCAGCGGGTGAGGGCGGTGGCGACCGGGTCGGCGTCGATGACGTCGTCGGTGATCTCCTCCTGGGCGCCGGTGTAGGTGGCCAGGGTGTCCCAGCCTGTGACCGCGTCCAGGGCCCACAGCAGTTCGGCCCAGTCGGCCATCCGCGGCCGGTGGTCGAGTTGGGCGGCCGCGTCGGGCAGGCGTGCCCACACTTCGGCGGCCAGGTCGAGCAGGCCGCCGAGGATGCGGCCGTGCGCGGCCCGGTAGCTGCGCCACAGGTCGTGTTCGCTGCGCCGGGCCTTAGGGTCGATGGCCTCCAGGGTGAAGGGGAGCAGTCGTTCGGCGAGGTCGGGCTGGAGGGCGCCGACGTCGATGCCGGTCAGCACGACCGGGCGCTGGTAGGCCCAGGAGGTGACGTCGTCGTCCGTGTACATCTCGCGTTTGGCGACGGAGGCCCCGGTGACGGTCCGGCACAGGAAGTCCGAAAGCCACTGGGGGATGCCGTGGATGTTGTCCAGGCCCATGGTCCAGCCGGCCGAGGCGGCGACCGCGCCGTCGTCCTCGGAGCGCGGCACGTTGCGGACCTCGGCCCGGATCCCGTCGAGTACCCGCAGGAGCTGCCGGGCGGAGGTCGTCTTCGCCGTGCCGCGTTCGCCGTTGAAGTACGCGACGGGGCGGGGCATGTCCGGGCGCAGCCCGGCCAGCAGCCAGGCGACGGCCATCCGCCAGGACGGCTCGGCGAGCGCGGACAGTTCGCGCAGCAGCCCCAGCCCGGCCCGCCAGCCGCCCGGATCTCGTTCGGGGAGTGGGAGCTCGCCGGTCAGCCGGGTACGCCGCCACAGCGGCCCCTCGCCGACGGGGGGTGTGCTCACCGACCAGGTTCCCGGTTCAATGCAGACGCTCTGCCCGTCCGCCCGCCCCAGGTCGAGCCAGGTCACCTGTTCGTCGGCCGGGTCGGGGGCGATTCGCAGGTGGACCGGTTGATCCGGAGCGTCCAGGGCGAGGGCGTCCATGGAGGCGATCGCGTCCGTCAGGCATCCCTGGGAGGGGGCCCTGCCGGTGCGCAGCACGTAGGAGCGGTTGAGGAGTTGACGCAGGCTGCCGGTGCCGCCGAAGCCGCCGGCGGCGCGCAGAGGGCGGGCGATCGGTGGTCCTTCGGCCGGGACGGCGTACGCGGTCTGGTCGCAGCGCACCAGGACGTACTCGTCGATGCCCAAGTGGAGCAGGACGTCGGACTGCGACAACTTCGGCCCGCGCTCGGTGCTCTGCTGCTCGGCCGGTGCCGCGGCCGTCGACTCCCCCAATTCGGCGGTCGGCGCCGGGCGGGCGGGCCGGGGTTCGCCGGCGGGGACCGGGAGCGTCACGCGGGTGGTCAGGTCGGTCATGGCCGTGCTCCGGGACTCGGGATGGTGCGCGGCGAGCACATGCCCGCCTGGAGTGCGCGGCGGAGGGTGGACTGGGCCTTGGCTTCGCCGGGGTCGACCCCGGCGAGCGCGGCGGCCTCGGTGAGCGCCCGGTGGGCCTCGCCGAGCTCCAGCAGCCCGGCGCCGACCAGGCGGCCGAGTCGGAACCCGGCGCGGTTGATGGCGTCGTTGCGGCCGGAGCGGGCGCCGACGACGGTCTCGGCCTCCCGGCGCAGTGCCGCGGCGGCGTACGCGGCCGCGTCGTGCGGCCGGTGCCGCGCGGCGGGGCGGGGAAGCCGGATCCGGGCCGGCGGCGGGTCGGCGGCGGGGTCGCGGGAGCGCAGGCCGACGCGCGCGAGCTCGAGGGCGAGCCAACGCGGCAGCCGGGCGGGTTCCGATCTCGGGCCGGTGAGCTGGTAGCAGCCGGCCGGGGTCCTGGTCGTGGGCGCGACCGCGGTGGACCAGCCGGCCCGGACGTCGATCTGCCAGCCCAGTCGGCCGGCGCCCTGCGTGAACCGGGCTCCGCCGGCCTGGTACCAGAGATGGACTCCGCCGCCCGGGGTGCGCACCGTCAGCGTCGGCGGGGCGTGCAGCAGGCTCTCGGCCCGCCGCACCCGGCACAACAGCTCCAGCACGTCCACCCCGGTGCGCACCTCGTCCGCCTCCGGGACGGTGGCCAGGTCGATTCCGGGCAGCACCAACTCGCGCTCCGGCAGTGGGTGGTGGTGGTCGTCCAGGTCGACGACTACGAGGCCGGACGGGCCGGTGGCCACGCCGACGGCGAAGGTGCGACCGCCCCACCAGCGGCGGATCAGCTCCGGATCGGTGGTCGCCGCCCGTACCCCGTGGCAGTACCGTCCCGCCGCCAGGCAGCCGCAGCCGTCGGCACCGAGGTCGGGGAACCCGCAGGGCGGCCGGCCCCCGGACGTGGGTGGGCGGCACCGGCGGCAGTTGCCGGCCGGGCGCTTCGATCCGGGCAGCAGCGGATGGACCCACCACCCTCTGCCCGCGCACCGCATGGCGAGCTCAAGTTCGCTGCTCACGCCGCGCTCACCGCCTGCCGGGCCCGGGCCAGCTGCACCGGTGCCGGGATGGTCTCGCCTTCCAGTGGCCTGGCCGCGTACTGGGCGATCCGGTCCCGCCAGCCACCGACCGGGGGCTGGACCGGGGCCTGGACCTCGGCGCGGACCTGGTCGAGCCGCTGCGCCAGCAGGGCCCGTGCGCACCGGCGGGCCGCCTCGTCGGCCGCGGCCAGGACCTCGGGCTCGCCGCGGCGCCGGACCCGCTCGATCCCTGCCACCCGGTCGGCCTCCGCCCTCGCTTGCGGGCCGCGGAGCAGTGCCTCCAGCGCGAGCGCGCGCTCCCGGACCACCAGCTGCTCGACGAGCTCCCGCAGCTGCCAAACCACCGCCGCCTCCGGCAGCCCCTGGCCGCGCCACCGCTCCCCCGCCTGCTCGGCCTCGGCCTCCAAACGCGCCCGGCACACGCCCAGCAGACCGGCCGGGGCGGCCGGGACGTCCACCAGGCCGGCCGCCACGGCCGCGAACTCCGAGGCCGACTCCAGGGCCCGGCGTGTCGTCCGGGTCTCCGAGCAGATCAGGCACAGCCCGCCGGCCTCCGGCGCCCCGCACTCCACGCACGGCCGGGCCGCCAACTCAGCCTGAGCAGCAGCCTGTTCATCCCGCTGTCGGGCCCACGCTTCCTCACGCCGGGAGCGCTCGACCGTCGCGCGCTCGCGGCGAACGGCGTCCTCGGCCGCCCGCCGGGCAACTTCCCGGCTCAGCCGCCGCTCCACCTCCGCCCGGAACTCCTCCAGCTCGAGGACAGGCAGCTGCTCGTTGACGGACCGTGCGACCTGGTGCCGCAGCGCCCGGCGGTCCTCGACCAGCAGCTCGCAGGACGGGCAGACCCGGCCGGTGTCCATCCGTACACGGTCATCGCACTCCTGGGCGTAGCACTCGGCCCGCTGCGGCAACCCGCGCCCGAGTAGCCAGCCGATCGGATCCCGTACCGGCTGCCCGAACTGCGCGGCCAGGCGGCGCTCCAGGCGTTCGGCCAGCACGACCGGGGCCTGCTCCGAGCCGACGATCCCGGCCAGGCGCACCAGCTCGGCCCGTGCTGCAGCCCGGACTCGACGCCGGCCACCGGCATGCCCAATCCGGGCCCACTCCCACTGCACCGGCCCCAGGACCCGCTCCAGCCCGCGGGGCAGCGACCACCGCAGCAGCACCCGCGCACCACCGACCAGCGACTTCTGCTTCTGCCGTTCGACGACGAGGCCCTGGTGCTGTTCCCCGCGAAGCGGGCCACCGCAACCACCGACCCGCTCGTCGGCTTCGACAGTGCCGGGCTCGGGCTGGTCCTTGCGCCCGCTCACGCGCTCCGGCAACGGTGGGAACCCCAATGCGGCTTCGCCGGAAAAGCAAAACTCAGCAGCACCAGAACCACCTAGAGCGACCACCTGAGGAGCGTGGTGGGCGTGGAGTGGTGCACCAGCATCCGCGCCGCTACCCGACACCTCAGAAGTCTGTTCGCCCAGGTCAGAGACACTTTCGTCCCCTACCTCCGCTTCCTCGGGAACATCCTGACCCCTGAGTGCACCATCCGCATCGACGAGATCACCGTCCACGACATCGAAGAACCCGACCTGGAGCCAGCCCTCCCCCGGCCCCGACAGGTCCTCGTCCTCCAACGAGCCCGAGCACTGCGTGCACACCGAGCCCCGGCCCTCCGACGGAGCACCTGCAGGTTCGACGGCCTCGTCGACGCCCGGCGGGAGCTGCGCGGGGACGACCTCCAAGTCCGCCTCGGAACGCCCGTGTGCGGCTGCGACCGCTGGCACCAGGATCTTCAGCCGCGCACCGGGCACACCGCGGCCCGGCACCTCCAGCAACCCCTGCCGGACCAGCCCGTCCACCACCTGGGCCGCCTCCACCAACGGGCGGCCGATCAGCCGCGCGACCGTCGCGTCCGCCCGATCGAACCCGGCCGCTACTGCCCCGCCCACCAAGGGCACCCGGCCATCCGGGCGTGCCGCCAGCACCAGACGGAGTAGCGCGAGACGCTCGGCTGCCGCACCGCGCCCCCGCCGCTCACCGAGCAGACCGGACGGCGTCTCAGGCTTGCCCACCGGAGCCCATCCAGGGCCGAACAACCGCTCGCACAACGCCAGGAGAACCGCCAACTCGCGCTTCTCCAGAACCAACGGATCAGAGCTTTGAGCGAGGGCAGCCGTGAGCGGCAACAACTCCCACCGCAAGCCGGTCACCCGACGTACGCCCTCGACCGACGCCGTCGTCACCTCGGTCGAGACCGCGCCTGAGACCCGGAGGGCCGGCAGCACCCGATGGTCGACGTAGGACTCCGACACCCCCAACCACCGTGCCAACTCCCCAGCGGTCAACTCCAATCGCGACTCCCCCGCCGGCGCCTTCGCGAGCAGGACAACTGCGGACAGGGCCTCAACCAACGGGCGTTGATGAATCGAGCGATCCGCCAACAGGGCTTCGAACGCGCTGGAGATCCGCTCCCGAGTACGCGGGAAGAGCCTGAGCGGCTCATCCAGAGTGGTCGGGTCGGAACTCGCGGAGGCGAGGCGCCCACGCGGAGCACCCCGTCGAGGGAAGGGAGATTTAAGCTGTTCTGTTCGATTTTGGGCATCGTCCATGCGCGGCTCGGGCGAGCCGCTTTTTGGCAATACGGGACTAGCCCTATGACTGGCGGCTATGATCTGCTCCAGAACTGCATAGGGATGTGGGCACAACGCAACCGACCGCTTGACCGTTTTTCCGAAGATGCCTGGTCAGCGGGGGTGAGAGCGTCGGCCGCGCGAAAGCGGCTTCAGGTCAGGTCAGTGGCGGTTGGACCCCTCCCGTGTCGTAGCCAGCGGTTGGCGCCGCAGGACACGACGAACGGCCGACTGGGTCGGCTTGATGAAGTGAACATATGAAGAGCTCGGGTGACGCCCGAGCGATGGGCGGCTTGACTGAGCCGCCCGGGAGGCGACCTGATGGTCGCCTTTTTCGTTCTCCCGACCACTCGCTACCGACTCGGTGACCATGACTGTGGGCGAGGCGTTAGCGCTACTGCGGCATGACTGTGCCTGATGGGTCGGAGTGAACTGCGAGGTCGGTGAGGCTGCCGCGGGGACCATGAGGGCCCCGGCCGTGGCTGCTTTAGCCCCGGCACCCTTAAGCAACACACCAAACATCACGGGGAACACACTATCCTTAAACGGATCTCGCTGAGGCTGAACCTTTGGAGCGTGTCTGGTGGCAGGGTATTCGGAGCAGCACTGGCAATCGGGGCCTGGCGTGACGGCCGGCCTGGAGGATCAGGCTGCCCGATCGTTCGGCGCGTACATGCCAGACATGCTTCAAGGTCGATCCATCGCGCTGTCCGCAGAGCTAGGCGCCGAGGTGGCCGCGGTTGACAAGCTAGTCCGAGCGTTCAACGACGCGGCTCCCACGAGTCCGCACTTGGAGTCGCTGGCTCGCTTCCTGCTTCGCTCGGAGGCCGTCGCCTCCTCTCGCATCGAAGGGGTCGTCGCATCTGCCCGAGCGGTCGCGCATCTGGAGATGATGCTCGCCATCCAGGCCACTGACGACCCACGCGCTCACAAGGGGATCAGTGATGGTGCTCGTGAGGTGGTGAACAACGTCCTTGCTCTCCGGAAGGCGGTGTCGCTTCTCACCGAGACCCCGAGCGTCTCGGTTCAGGACATCAACGACCTCCAGGCCGCACTGATGGTGGACACCGAGCAGGGAGAGCTTTCGGGGGAACTTCGGCGAGTGCAGAACTGGGTCGGAGGCAACGCCTACAGTCCTCACGGAGCCGAGTACGTGCCACCGGCTCCAGGGGCAGTGGAAGAGCTTATGGCTGATCTGGCAGCATTTGTCTCTGAGGATCACCCACTCCCTCTGGTGCAAGCAGCCCTCGTCCATGCACAGTTCGAGACAATTCACCCTTACACCGACGGCAACGGCCGGACCGGTCGAGCGCTGATCCACACTGTGCTCGCTAGGCAGGGGTTGGCCGTCGGCCATGTTCTGCCGATCTCGATGTCCCTCCTCGCCCACGCGCGGGAGTACATCGGCGGCCTGAACGCCTACCGCTATGTGGGTGACTCAGATGGCCCCGCAGCGGCCGCCGGCAGGGAGGCATGGATTCGCGTCTTCCTCGCGGCTACTCGTGACGCCGTCGCCGAAGCTCGGCGGTTCACCGACGAGTTGGTCCAGATGCGGAAGGCCTGGGATGCAAAGCTCGCAGCTCACAGGGCGAGCCTGGGCCGACGAGGGCAGCCTCGGAAGGGCGCGGCAGTCGTCAGGCTGATGGAGCAACTTCCTGGAGTCCCGATCGTTACAGCAAGGGCAGCGCAGTCCCTTCTCGGGATCTCCTTCGTCTCAGCCTCAAGTGCCCTGGAAGAGCTGGCTGGCGCAGGGATTGTTCAGGTGAAGGAGGTCGAACGAGGCGCTCGGGCCTACCTCGGGACCGACGTGCTTGACCTGATCAACGGAGCGGAACGCCGGCTGACCTATACGAAGTGGGAGCTGCCTGAGTTGGACGCCCACATCTGATTTCGGCGGCTGGTCTCAACCGTCCCGGAGGACGACTAGCCCCCTGTGACCCTTTCCTTTAACCGCGACGAGCACGCGTTAAAGGAAAGGGTCACACTGCGTAGTGGGCATACGCGGTGAGTATCCAATCGCAGGCCCACCGCGTCGGCGATCCGACGCAGGCCCGTGCCCACTCAGGTGTGGCCCAGAGCAGGCCTTGCTGCCACTCCCAGGGTCCTGCTCAGCGACACTCAGCATCCCGCCGGGGCTACCTGCACGCAATGGACAGACCCACCGTGCGTCTCACATCGCCTCGAACTGGACGTGGATCCGCCGGATTCCCCGACTCTGAGGCTCCAGGAGAAGACCCGCCGCATAGCTTCCGCGCGGTGCCGGCCCACGCGACCCCCCGCGGTCCTCCTTGCTCAAAAACGATCCCACTCCCGCAGAGGAGAGTGGGGTACCTCCGGAAAGCCCTGGCGGGCGGTGCTTTCGGCCTTGGCGACCGAGAGTGCCTCCTGACCCGTCGGCCCTCCCCACGGTCGTCCATTCGCTCGCTCAGCGCATGGTCCGGGGCACCTGACGGCGGATATGCCGCTCTTGGAAGAACGTCGTGCGGGCGGGCGGGGTGGGCAGGAGGGCCGCGTCCATCACCGTGGAGATAGCCGCGTCGGCGTTCCTGAACCATCCCGGCTGACGTGGGTCTGCAGCTGGTTGCGCTCGGGAAAAGAACGGGGGGAGACCTCCGACTAGAGGGTCCTCCCCCATAGCCGGGGGTCTCCCCCGTGCCCTTCAAGCCGTCACATCAGGCGGGCTTGTCCGCGGTGCCAGGCAAGTGCCAGTTCAGGCTGATAGCGATCAGCTTCGAGCGGTCAGGAACTCCGGCGACCTTGACGAGGCGCCGCAGCTCGTTGCGCTCCTCGGGCGTCATGCGCGTGTACACCGAGTTGCTTCCCACCCCCGCGTAGCGGGTCTGGCTCGCCCGGACCCCGAACCGTCGGGTCTTGGCCGGCGGGACCGCCGTCGCGACGACCGTCTTCCAGCCCTCTTTCTCAGCTGCCTCAACGGCCTCCCAGACGATTTCGAGGTTGGTGAGACCGGTCTTGTTGCGGTAGGCCTTAAGACGACGGTCCACGGTGGGACTGACGTTGATGGTGACAGGCTTGTCGCCGGCGTCCGGCCCCTCTTCCGGCCCCTCGTCGATCGACTCAGGTACGTGAGGCCGCGAAGCCACGCGGACCGCAGCGCCGCCTCCCGCGAGGTCCTCGTCGGTCATCTCCTGGCGCTGCTCGGTACGACGCTCCGCGGACCGCGCGCCGCTGCGCCGGCCGGACAGCGCCGCAACGTTGGGCACGTTGTAGGTGTCGTCACCGGTTGCTTCGGCTTCGGCATTGGCGTTCTCAGTCATCAGGCGTCAGCTTCCTCTTCAATCGGACGCTCCATGATCGCCCGTACCTCCTGGGTTCGTTGGAGGATCTGTCGGCAGAGCGTCTCGTAGTCGTCGTACACGGACTGGATGGTGTCGGGCAGCTTCGCTCCGCCGGCGTACTGGTCGAAGAGCTCAACCAAGGGGTGTTCGTCGTCCCGGGACAGGCTCGCCACCAGCTCACTGTGCCCAATGACTCGGTCGAAGCCGTGATAGCCGCCCTTGAGGATCTTCCGAAGGTAGTCCGAAGCCTTCTTGTGGATCAAGGTCGAGTTGCGGCCGGTCCCGAACAAGATGATGCCCAGCATTGTGAGCAGCGGGTTGACTCTCCGCGCTTCGTCAAAGTGCTTCTTGATCGTCAAGGTGCCGTCGAGGGAGCCTCGGTCCGTCTTCGTCGACATGACCACCCAGCGGCTACACGCCAGACCCTGGCGCTGCATCACTGGGTTCTCCGGCGGGAGGTCGATCAGGATGAAGTCGTAGTCACCGGCGATCGGCAGAAGGCACTGGAGGAGCCTCAGGTCTGCGTTCTTGGTGAAGGCGGACCGCAGCCTCGGGTAGACGTCGGTGACGAACTCCTCGATCTTCGGACCGCCGACAATGAGGTCGAGGCCAGGGCGCACCGGAACTGGCTTGAGCGGTGTCCCCTTACGCAAGGCTTCGACGAGAGCCTCGCCCTCGTCCAGGTACTTCTTGTCGACGCCGAACTCGTGGATCGCCAGGTTTCCCTGACCGTTGATGTCGAGAGCCAGTATCCGGGGCTCCTGTCCCATCTTCTTCAGGTACCGCATCAGCATGAGCGCGAAGTTCGCCGTCACGCTGGTCTTGCCGCTGCCGCCCTTGTCGTTCGCGAAGACGTAGACATGCCAGAGGTCCTCCCAAGGGATGTCCAGAGGCTCATCCTTGTCATACTCAGCTAGAGCGAAGCTGTAGGGGAGTACATCCGTCGGCATTAGACTCCTCGCAGGTCAGGACATGGTTCGAGCATGGGAAGGCGGGCACCGTGCAGGGCGTGAAGCAGAGCAGTACGGCTGTCGCTGAACATGTTGCCACAACGATCTTCGACCTCGCAGGCAGCCGCGCAGATACCTCTTCCGGCGTCTCCGCTGGAGTGCCCCAGTGGGCCACACCTGGTTCGATGCTGAGCATCCCCCGGGTAGCGATCGCTTGGAACCCTTCAGGTCCAGACGGTGGCGCACCTAGGTGCGAGCTGGAAGCTACCCCAAGCATCGGTGCTGACAGGGCACTTTCCGTCTGGGCAACTGCCTCTCACCTGGGGAAACAAGCAGTCGGAACTACTTGCACAGCTACTTGCAGATCTACTTGCACGGCTACTTGCACGACTACTCGCAAGGGTCTTATCTCTGAGGGTGGTGCGAAATCCTGCACTACTGTGTGCATGCATGTAGGGGTGCGACAGTGCATGGCATCGTGGCAGCTAGGCGTGTGGTCAGACGCTGAGCAGCTGGGGTGCTCTCAAGTAGGTACTGGTTGTGTGCCTGGGATGCGCCATCCGAGGACGGCTCGCTGGCAGCTTTGTGGATCGCAGGCGGGTTTGCCGGTAGACAAGCCGGGTGTGGTGCGACTGCGATGGCCTCGCTTGCAGCTAGATGACCCTCAAGTGCGCTGCTCCGAAGTTGGCCTATTGGCGGGCCACCTCGCAAGCGAACTGCGAGGCCAGCTCGCTTGCGACCGGCATGGTCTTAACGGCGGCCGGTTGCGGAGACGATCAGCCGCCCAACATGTAGACCGGCGGCAGTGCATTGGTGCTGGCTGTATTGCATTCCTCCGTGTCAACTTCTCGCCTTGGCCTCAGGGTGGCACTATGAGTGCCTTCCCATGGCGGCAAGCTGCTTGCAACCAAGTAGGCGCTGTTAGCAGTCAGATGACTGGCCGTTGTGCTGGAAGCAAAGTTGTCAAGTCGCATGGCGAATCAGTCGGCAATCTGTTGTTCAAGCTGCGGAGCTACCCGAGTGGCTCGGCGCAGCGCAAGTTGCCGCACGCAGTTGGCTGGCTGTCCTGTGGCTCGACAGAAGGCTTTGAAGCCAGCCGCCAGGTTGTCCGCAGAAGTGGGCTGACGACTGATGCATTGGCCAGTCCTGCGGTCGGCCTCTCCGGTTACCTCTGGGGCAGCCTCGCGGGTGGACCCCCAGGCGTCCTTCCGGTTGACCCTTCGCGCAGCTCCTGGCTTAGGCTCCTAGCTGGTTCAGAAGGGGCCATCGGGGATGGCCTCCCGGGTAGCCTTGCCGTTGGTTTGCGGGGAGTTCTCCAGACCGGCCATGCGAAGTGCTCCACTTACCGCCATCGGGCATACCATTCGAGCGGCCCAGTGCGGTGCAAGTTGTTAGCCGCGGTGGCAGGCTTGCTGAGACGTTTTTCGTGCGGCTCAAAGGAAGGCTCTCGAGTAAGTTATCAAGTCGTCCGCAGGAGCGGCCTTATGGCCGACCCTCAGGTCAGTACCTCGGCGGGGCTTGAGGCTGGCTGTAGGGCCAGCCTGTTTAAGCGCCTCGCTTACCGCCATCGGATAGGCACAGAGTGATCCCTTTTGGCCGGCTCTCACATACGCCAGACAGCGCAGCATGAGAATGGCATCTCGTTACGCTATGCGGCGGTCTAGTGGAGTAGACGGAGCGCTCGCTCATTAGCGCACTTTCATGCTGTTGGACCAGTAGGCCAAAGGGCGGGCCACGCGGTCACACCGCTAGATCACCAGCTTGCTAAGAACTTGGTGTGATAGGCGGCACACCACCTTGCGAGATCCTCACCAAGGGATAGACGCTGGGCCTGATTTGTACCTTTTGCGGGCATCTTGCGGGGTAAGAAAAGGGCCTCTGACCTGCATGTATTCGCTGTGGGGGCCTATCGCGCCCCGACGGCTCTAACTGCCCAGGCGACTCCTGATCGGCCGCCAGAGGGGCCATTCTGCCCCTTTGGTGATCTGTGCTGCGTCCGGAGAGCCTCGTCGGTGGGGTTTCGAGGCGTACTGCGCCGCATTTCACGGCCCGCCGTCAGAACGGCAGTCGCTCTGCATTGGCGACCGGAGAGTTGCCGCTGGCGGAGTCGGGCTCCGGACCTATCCGTCGACGAGGGCTTCGTGGAGCCTTCACGAGTCGATCGACCGCTGGGGCGGCAGTCTGCGTTCGAGTCAGGTGCTCAGGATGGAGACGGCGAGTGCTCCGATGATCATGTACGGGCCGAAAGCCAACCGGCTCTTCGTGGATGCGCGTCCGGTCAGGATCAGCGCGAGGCCGACGAGGGCGGCCAGGGCGAACCCGACGAAGGTGCCCCAGAGCACGGAGGCCCAGCTGGACCAGCCGAGGAGTGCGCCGACGGCGGGGGCGAGTTTGACGTCGCCCATGCCCATGCCGACGACGACGAGGACCAGGTAGACGGCGGTGACCACCGCCGCCGCGGTGAGGGCGCGCCAGATGCTGCCGGGCTCTCCGGCCAGTGCGGCTCCGCCGAGCAGGAGGAGGGTGCCGGCGGATGCGGGCAGGGTGAGGATGTCGGGGAGGCGGTGGACCTTGAGGTCGATGACCGTCAGAGCGGCTCCGCAGGCGAGGAGCCAGTACTGCGCGGCGCCGGCCCAGCCGCTTGCTCCGGCGGCGGCGACGGCCGCGAAGGAGGCTCCGGTGAGTAGTTCGGGCAGGCCGGCGGCAGGGCCGGTCTTCGAACCGCAGGAGGAACAGCGTCCCGTGGTTGCTTGAAGCTGGCCGCGGAGTCCGGGGGAGGGGTAGTTGGTGGCGCAGGAGGGGCACGCGGTCCGGTTCGGCTCGCCTCGGGGTACGGCGCGGGCGAAGATCAGCGGCCGGGCCGCTGCGCCTGCTGTGAGGCCGGCGAGGAGCGCGACGACGACGGTGACCATGGGTGGCATCGAGGCTCTCCAGGCGATCGGGGACGGTGAATCCAGCCAGCTGGTAGGCAGGTCCACTGAAGCGTAACGAAGCCGCCGAGCGAGTCCACGGGCGGGCAAGATGGTGATCTTCAGTACAAATCGGCAGGTGGAACGGGGTAACGTGAGAAAAAGGGGGTGGTTCGTCGACCTCATCCCTCGTACCGTTCAAAGCCACCGGGGTGGCCTGAATGCGACGGGAGGTCGATCCGTGTCACACCCGAGGCGTTGATCGCACCTCTATGTGCGATGCGCGCCTGCGCACGGACTCGACGAGAGGGAAGTACGACCAATGACCGCTGGGTCGAGCAGCACCGTCCTCCTGCCGTCCATACCGCCCGCCCCCGCCCCGGCGCGCGCCCGGGTGAAGTGGACGAGGGGACGCAAGGCGCTGTTCGGCGCGATCGGGGCGGGGTCGCTCGCGATCGCGACGGCCGGCTTCGTCGGCTCCTACACGGCGGTGCGGGCCCTGGCCGAGGAGAAAGGTTTCGGCTCGTTCGCCCCGGCGTTTCCCCTGGCTGTCGACCTGGGAATCGCGGTCCTGCTCGCCCTGGACCTGGCCCTCACCTCGGTCAACCTGAAGTACCCCCTGCTGCGGTACATAGCCTGGCTGCTCACCGCGGCGACCATCTTCTTCAACGCTGCGTCCTCCTGGCCCGACGTTCTCGGCTCCGCGATGCACGCGACGATCCCGGTCCTGTTCATCGCCGTCACCGAAGCGATGCGCAACGCGATCGCGAAGGCGACGGACCTCGAACTCGACCAGCACATGGACTCCATCCGGCTGTCCCGCTGGTTCCTGCAGCCGGTAGCGACCTTCTCCATCTGGCGGGACATGAAGCTCTGGGAGATCCGGTCGTACGCCCTGGCTCTGGAGCGCTACCAGGAGAAGATGCTGCTGCGGCAGGACATGAGGGCGAAGTACGGACGGGGCTGGCGGCGGAAGGCTACCTCCGCCGAGTTGCGGCCGCTGCGTCAGGCCCGGCTCGGCATCGCGATCGACCGGAGCACGGTCGACATCACGGCACCGGCTGAGCGGCAGCTTGACGAGGTGCCCGCCCCGGCTGCGGTTGAAGCGGCGCCACCAGGGCCGGCCGCTGTGGAGGCGCCCGCGACGGCCCCGCCGGTGAACGTGCCCGCTGCCGTCCCGGCCGCTGCCGTCCTGCCCGCGACGGCCCCGCCGGTGAACGTGCCCGCTGCCGTCCCGGCCGCTGCCGTCCTGCCCGCGACGGCCCCGCCGGTGAACGTGCCTGCCGCGGCCCCGCCGGTGAACGTGCCTGCCGCGGCCCCGCCGGTGAACGTGTCCGTTGCCGTCCCGCCCGCGACGGCTCCCGTCCCGGTCGCTCCGTCGGCCGCCGCGCCTGCAGTCCCGTTGCCCGCCCAGATTCCCGGCGACCCGCAGGGGGCCGTGGGGCACGCCCCGGCGGGCGCGCCTGAGGAGTCCGGTGTCGGCCAGGAGCAGGTGCCGGATCCCGAGTCGGAAGGCGGACTGGAGCAGGGGGAGGCCCCGTCCGCTCCGGAGCCGGAGGGCAGCCCGGCCCCGGAATCGGGTGAGGCGAAGGACGAGGGCGGCGATGAGGAGGATGACGAGGCGGCCGACACCGGAGCGGAAGAGCCCAAGGTCAACCTTGGCGTCGCCCCGCCCGGTGAGACGAAGGTCCAGCGTGCCGAGCGGATCTACCTGGCGCATCAGGAGGCGGGGGTGGAGCTGACCAAGCCCAACCTCGCCCGGTGGGCCGGCTACCAGCAGGAGGGCTCGGGCCGCACCCAGTACAACAAGCTGGAGAAGAAGCACGGGCCCATCGTGGTCCGTGAGGGAGCCGACCAGCTGGACCTGGACTGGCGGGACCCGGCGGCGTCTGACGAGGAACTTCAGCCAGCCCGGCAGGTGCTCTGACTCCCCGGGGCGAAGCGAGTGTCGGCCGCTGTCTACGGGCTGGGGAGGTCGTAGGTTCGGGAAGGTCGTACGGGTGGGCTTCCGGGTGCTTATCCGTTCAGCGAGGGAGCATGCTCCTCAGGCGCGCGAGCCTCTTGCCGGTGTCGACCTTGGGGGCGGGGAGGTGGCTCTGCTGCCAATAGAGGATCTGTTCGGAGACCTTCGCCCAGGCGGCGTGTTCGGGAAGGCCGGCCTGCTCGACCAGCGTGCGCACCTCGGCAGCGCAGCGCAGGGCTTCACGGCCGCGGCCGTCTCGGAGAGCTGCGCGTGCCCTCTCCACCAGGCCGGCTCCCTCGTCTCCGGCGCGTCGCTGCGCGGTGACCACGACGGGCATGACCTTGTCGAGGAGTTCGGTGAGCAGTTCATCGGACCACATACCCCAGCGGATGCGCGTCATAAGGTGGCCGATCATGAGGAAGCCGGCCACGACGAGAACTCCGTGGCTGAGGCCCATCCACGGGGACCGGTTCTGGAGCAGTCCGTAGTACTCGTAGAGCGCTGGCAGGGTCGCACCGAGCGAGAGGCCGAGGACACCCCACACGACCTTTTCGACCACTCCGGCCGAACGCATGATCCCCAGTCCCTTACCGCCGGCGGCCCGGGCGATGGCCACGGCGGCACAGGTGATGGCGCTGAGGCCCCCGACGGTGACAGCAAAGCTCAGCAGGACCACGAGGCTTTCCCTTCTGCGCCCGGAGACTCGGGACGTTGTTGCCCGCACGGCCAGCCGGGCGGCGGCAGTCTATCCGCGCACGCCGACACGATCATCGCACTGGCCGTGACGGTGCTGTTGCCTGGGATTCCCGGGCTGTGGGCCCTCGGACGGACCTGGGCGGCGCCGGGTGCAGACGCAGTGCCAGAGTGCGGCGTGCCTCTGCTATGCGGCAGTTGGGGCCCTACGGTGCGGACAGTCAGCGCAACAGGGCGGCGGCGTCGTCCAGGCGCTCGCGCAGCGCCGCCACGGTGTGGGCCAGGTTGTCCTGCTCGTTCCGGAGCTTGGCGATGGCCTGCCGTTCCGCGTGGCTCCGGTCCGCGGCCCGGGCGCGCGCGGCGGCAAGTCGGAGGAGAGCGATGTCGGGCCGCTGGGTGTAGCGGGCGCCCAGGGCGCGGACCACGGCCCACCATCGGTGGTTGGTGGCCGCCGGGACGGGCTTGGTGGCGGTGGGGTCGGCGCGGGAGGGACGGGGGAGGGTTGGCGGGGAGGACGGGGTGACGGGCGTGGTGCTGGCGTGGTCCCAGCCCCCGCGCAGCCGGATGCCGTTGACGACCGGTTCGTCGCTGCGGTCGGCGGCGCCGCCGGTGCCGTACTGCACGCTGACGCCGGGGGGCACGGGTTCCGTGCTGTACGGGTACGGGCCGACGACGACGCTGCCGGTCAGCCGGGACCCGTCGATCCGGTAGGTGACGGTGCCGGGCGGCTGGTTGACCGCGCTCTCGCGCACCAGCGCCGTGCCGAGCGCCTGGCCGTGCTCGTCGGTGTAGGCGAGCCGCGTGACGCCAGCCGGCGGGTTGGGCGGCGGCGGGGGAGTGGCGGCCAGCTCCTCCAGGCGCATCAGGTGGTCCTGGCTCAGGCGCAGGCGTTCTCGGACGGCGCGGAGGTCGGCTTCGGCCGTGGCCAGGGCGGCGCGGGTGACGCGGACCGCGGTGGGGGCGGCGCGGCGTGCGACGGCCAGCATCAGGTCGTTGCGGTCGTCACGGGCCTGCCAGTGCTGGAGGACGGCCAGGACGGCTTCCTCCAGGAGGTCCGCCGTGCGGTCGGGAACGCGTCTGGTCGCGTGGTGCTCGCCGAGGACGACGGCTTCCACGAGGACGGAGCGGGGGTCCGGGAGGCGGTCGGGGGCGAGGCAGGTGGCGGTTCCGTGCACGCGCACGCGGTGGACGACCGGTTCGTCAGGGCGCGGCCGGTAGGGGCGTACCGGTGATTCGCCGTCGCCGAAGCTGACCCGCACGCCGGCGGGAATGAGTTCGTCGGCGACGGTGTGCGGATGGACCAGGAGGACTCCGCGAAGGTGCCGGGTGTGGACGGCGTAGCGCACGGTACCGGCCTGCGGGGCGGCGGTGGCCGTCACGTCCAGGACGCCGCCGCGGGGGAGGGGGAGGGTGATCTCTTCGGGCTCGGCCGGGGGCTGGGCGTGCACAGGTGATCTCCGGACTGGTTGGGATGGGCGGGGCCCGCGTTCGGAGCGGGGCCCGGCGCGGGGGTGGGGCTCAGGAGCCGAGGGGGTGCTCGTCGCCGGCGAGGTCCTGGGCGGCTTCGCGGAGCCACTCGCGCTTCTCGCGGGCGCGTTCGGTCCCGTGGTGCAGTTCCTTGGGGTTGTGCCCGGGGCAGCAGTAGTCCCGGCGCTTGCCCCGGCGGGTCATCATGACGGCCATGTCGCGCCTCATTGGGATGGGTAAGGGCTGGTGGACCCAATCGGAAGGAGGCTTTGAACAATACATGCAGTCATAGAGTTAAGAAACTTGATTGATGGCGGAGCTGTACGCCGCCGGAAAAGTGGTGCGGAGCGCCGGACGCGATGGCGTAGTGTGATGACACCGACGCGGGGTGGAGCAGCTCGGTAGCTCGCTGGGCTCATAACCCAGAGGTCGCAGGTTCAAATCCTGTCCCCGCTACTTCTCAGTGGCCCCGGCGCATCCCCCCCCCGCGCCGGGGCCACTGCCGTTCTGCGGCCGACGACCGGAGCTCCGTCCGGCAGGAGCAGCCGAGGTGCAACCGGCCGGAGCACGCGGGCCGTCACAATGGTGGGCGTGAACGACGGCACGGACGAGTACCAGACCAGGGCAACAGCCCCGGCCTCAGATGCCGTGGCGCTGCTCGTTGCCCCCGTCCCGGCCCCCGGCCCCCAGGGACGGCGGCAGCCTCCGGCCGCCGCACCCCATCCAGCCGGTACACCCGCCTCCGCCGACACCGGCGGCTCGCCTCGGCCGTCCGGCCGCCGCCCGGCGCGCAGCCGGGTCCTGCACGGGCAGCCGTCCTGCGCCGACTACGGCTGCACCCGACCCGTCTGCCTGGCCGCCGCACGCAAGGCACGCCGCGAGCGCGACCAGGACCGCGCGGCCGGCCGCCGCGGACGAGTGGACGCCGGCCCCGTCGCCCGGCACGCAGCCGCCCTGCGCGAGCACGGCATGTCCGCGCAGGACATCGCCGGCACCTCCGGCATCGCGGTGACCTTGATCCGCCGCCTCCTCAAGCCGCCACCGCTCCACCCGCCTCAGGTCTCCCAGGTCACCGCCGGCGCAGTGATGGGCGTGCCACTGCCTCCGAAGGAGCGCCGAGCTCCGCTGGCCGGCCGCGGCCAGGTCGACGCGGCCCCCGCCTCCGCCCTGCTCACCGAACTCGCCGAACGGGGCTGGCCGGCCCGCCGTCTCGCCCGAGGGCTGTGCGTCAACCCGCACACCGTCGGCTCCATCCGCGACGGCAACTACGCCCGCATCAGCATCTCCGTCGACCAGCGAATCCGCGTCCTGCACACCACGCTGCTGCCCCTGGACCCCGTCGCCGCCGGAGTACGCCCCGGTGACGCCGCCCGCGTCCGCACCTGGGCGCAACGCCGCCGGGAGACGCCGTCTGCACCCCATCGGCTCGCGGCGTGATCGGTAGACACCACCGTGACCGGCACGCCCGTAGTGCGTGCAGCCGATGCCAGCGTCGGTGACGGGAGCGCAGACCGCCTGCGGTACGCCAGGCCGACCCGGCTCTCCTCGCGGAGCACTACCCCTGGCCCGTATCTGCTGGAACTGATCGCCTCCATCCCGCTCGATCTCTACGAGGTCCGCGACTGGTACGAGGCCTTCTGCGAGCTCGAGTAGGAGCCTCCCGGCCGACCGGACGATGCCAGGAGCCGGGGCCGACTTTCGGGGTGAGGCCGTGGTGCGGCACCGGCATCCGGTGCCGCACCACGGCCGTCGTCTTCGCGCGCGTCAGGCCAGCACCGTCAGGTCGAGGTCGACGCTGACCGCGCAGTGATCGGACATCTCGTCCTCGGCCGGCTGCCGGTGGACCTGGTAGCCGATCACCGCCGGGGCCAGCGCCGGGCTGGTGAGGATGAGGTCCTGGCGGCGGGGCACGTCACCGTGGCCGAACGCTGCCGTGGGGACGTCGGCCATCCCGCTGGTGACAGCCGCGTCGACGAAGCCGCTGCGGGCCAGCAGCTCCACCGCGTCGCGATCCCCGACCTCGGCCTCACCCGGCATCCGCAGATGGCTGTTGAGCAGATGCGGCGCCATCACCTTCCAGTCCGGCTCGGGGAAGCGCTGGCCGATCGTGTTCGCGTCCCCGCCGACCAGGGCCAGTCGGCCGGGAGCGGCGAGGACCTCCAGCGGTGCGACCTCGCGGGCGCGGTTGCGAGGGTCGAACGGGTCCAGGTGGAGGTTGCGGACCTCCAGGACGCGGCCCGCCGGGCCGGGGAGGCGGAGGTTCATCCAGCCCATGACGTGGTGGTAGCGGCCGCGGTCGCAGTCCTCGGCCAGCACGGTGACGCGGGCGCTGGTCAGGATGGCGCTGTGGAACTGGTGGCCGGCGGTGGTGGGGTTGGCCTCGGCGAGGAACCCGGCGGCCAGGCCGAGCTCGGCCACCGCCTGGTTCAGGCGGCGCCGGCCGAGCAACTGCCAGAAGTTGCACTCCTGCAGCAGCAGGATGTCCGGCTCCAGGCTCTTCAGGAACGGCACCTGGCGACTCCAGCGGTCGTCGGCTCCGAGGCCGTCGTCGTCGCGGCCGCCGAACAGGGTGTTGAAGGTGACGGCCCGCAGCTTCACGACGCCCTCCCCGCCGCTGCGAGCCGGGCAAGGACGACGCTGAGCGAGACGACCTTGTCGGCCCCCCAGCGGAAGCTCCAGTCGTGCTGCATGTCGTCGGGGATGTCGGTGGGGGAGCAGTCCACACGAAGTGCGCGCCAGCAGGCCGCCACCGGATCGTCCGGTGCGTCGAGTCGGTGGCCGGCTCGCTCGGCGAGGGCGTCGATGCGGGCGACCGCCGGCCAGGCGCTGCCGGTGTCCGGGAGCTCGGCGACCACGCGGACATCGTCGGTCGAGACCGCTTCGACAGACCGGTCACCCACGACGGCCAAGAGGTAGTAGGTCAGGGCGAGACCTGCTGCACCCTCGGTCCACCTCTCCGCGTACGGGTCGTAGGGGCCCTCTTGGCGGGCGGCCCGGACCGGTCCGAGCTCGGAGATCGCCCGGTCCCACGCCCGCTCCCAGCGGTCGGGGCCACCGGTTCCGCGCCACCGGTCGACCGGCCCAAGCGGCCACCCGCCCTCCGGGGCGGTGGCCGGTGGGAGCAGCCGGGCGGCGTCGTTCGCCCTCATGGCCACGGTGAACTTGCCACCGGCAGCGCGGATCTCCCGCGAGCGCTTGCGCGAGGGCCTACGGTCTGACATCGAGCACACTCCGTACGGCGGCGCACCCCACGCATACGCGCCCGGGAAGCGGACACGACGAAGGTCAGCTGCACGATGCGTCGACGGACGGCTTGGCCTGCATGACGGGCTCGGCGTGGGCGGGCCCCTTCGGCGAGCGGCAGACGTGCCCGCCGCCCGGCAAATCTACTGCCCCCTGTGCCCCGGCGTCCGGGGAACGGGCGACTCACGTCCGCGGGAACAGTGCCCCGACCTGCGCCATCACAGGTGCCGCGGGCGCGGGCGCGCCGCCGGCAGCAGAGCCCCGACGGCCAGACTGCTCACCACCCAGGCGCCGGCCCCGGCCGCGAGGGCGCCCGCGACCGGCCCGTGGACCGCGGAGGCGGTCAGCGCGCAGCCCACCGCACCGCTGAGCAGCCCGGCGGTGGAGGCGAGTTCGGCCTCCGGCCCGCCTCGGCGCAGCACCTGCTCGACCAGGGCCCGGACGCCGGCCGCTCCCGCCACGAGCACCGGCCCGGTCACCGTTGCGATCAGCACCGCGACCCACCACGCCAGCGTGCTCCACCCCAGCAGCACCACCATCGTGACCGCGGCGATCAGCATCGCGGCGAACACCGCGACGACGCTGCCCTGCCCGTCCTGCTGGCCGTGGACGGCCTCGTGCCGTTCCTCCAGGCGCGAGCCGGCCGCGACGCAGCCGCCGGCCACCAGCCCCAGCACGGTGCTCACCGGGCCGGGGAGGGCGGTGAACATCGCCAGCTGGCCGCCGACCAGGACACCGGTCAGCGCTCCGGCCCGCCACGGCGCCGACCTCCTGGGCCCGGCGGCCGCGCGGCCGGAGTCCGTGGAGACCTTCCTGACCACAGGCCGCCGGGCTTCGGCCGCGCGCACCGTCGGCAGCCGGTCCACGGGCACCACGACGGTGCCGACCGGTGCGGTCACCGGTGCGGTGGAGACGCTCAGGGGCGTTGCCCGAAGGCGCCGGGCGACCTCCGCCGCGTCCGCGGGCCGCCGCTGCGGGTCCTTGTTCAGCAGCTGCGCCACCAGGAGCCCGAGTTCGGCGGGCACCTCGGGCCGGTGGGAGCGAACCGGGGCGGGGGCCTGGTGCAGGTGCTGGGCCAGCACCGGCCACCCGCCGCCGGGGAACGGCGGCGCGCCGGTCAGCAGCTCGTACAGCAGGCACCCCAGCGAGTACAGGTCGCTGCGGGCGTCGATCACCGCATCGGCGCGGGCCTGCTCCGGGGACATGTACGACGGCGTGCCGATCACCGCTCCGGTCCCGGTGAGGGGATGGCCGACGGCGTCGGCCCGGCGGGCGATCCCGAAGTCGGCGATCTTCACCCGTCCGTCGGCGGTGACCAGGATGTTCGCGGGCTTGATGTCGCGGTGCACGAGGCCGGCGGCGTGGGCTGCCTGCAGGCCGCGGCAGATCTGCTGTCCCCAGGCCACGACGTCGCCGACCGCCGGCCGGCCGCCGGCCAGGAGCCGGCTGAGGGGCTGCCCGTCGACCAGCTCCATCACCAGGTAGACGATCCGGCGTCCGGCCACCGGGGCCTCGCCGACGTCGTGGACGGCCACGACGTGGGGATCGCACAGCGCGGCCGCGGCCCGGGCCTCATCCTCCAGACGCCGAACCAGCTCGTCGTCCTCGGGATGCAGGAGAACCTTGATCGCGACCTGGCGGCCGAGCCGCTCGTCCACGGCCCGCCAGACCTCGCCCATCCCGCCGGTGCCGAGGAGGTCGACCAGCCGGTACCGGTCCGCCACTGTGGTGCCGCGCATGACGCCCTCCTCCCGGCCGGCCCCGCAGGGCGGTCCGCACTGCGCCGGCCTTCTGCCGGCGTCCGGGCGAGCCTACGAAAACACCTCCGCAGCCCTGCCCGGACCAGGAGCGCGGCACCCCGGGGTGACGCCGTGACGACGGTGCCGGCCGCTCCCGGGCGGCGGCCGGCACCGTCGTCACGGGCGCTTGGCCAGCAGCGCCGACACCTCGCTGTGGTGCTGGATGAAGGCGGCCAGCTCGGGGCCCAGCAGCCCGGCGACCCACGCCAAGTCGCCCATCCAGCGGGTGAGCGGCGCGGCCAGCAGCGGCTCCCAGTGCGCGGCCCGGTTGCGCAGACCGTGGAGATCGCCGATCTTCCGGTCGACCTTGCCGCGGTTGGTCCCCGGCGGGAAGGCCCGGTGCAGGTGCGGCACCCACAGGGTCTTCTCGTGCGCGGAGGACGACAGGTACCGCCACAGCCCCAGCGACAGGTCCGCGATGATCTTCCCGGGCGGGGCCTGCGCCCCGTACCGGCTGCGGGCCGCGTCGATCGCCCGGCGGGGCTTGTCGTTGATGTCGACCTGGCGCGGGCCGCGGGGGCCGCCGCGCTTGGTGCGCATCAGCGGGGCGCGCAGCGGGCTGGCCGGATCGTCGAGCCAGTGGCCCGCCCCCGACCAGGTCGCGTCCAGCGCCGCGGCGTAGGCGTTGCGCAGCGCGACCTCCAGGTGGCCGAGGTCGTGCAGGACCGCGCACGACAGCTCGCTGTTCCACCGGTAGAGCTCCAGCGCCCGGGCGCGGTCGCCGCCGGTCTCGTTCAGGTACACCCCGAAGCGGGCCGGGCTCAGCCAGGTCTCCACCCACGGGCCGGCACCGGGCGCCGGGGAAGCGTGCGTCACGTTGTTCCTCCTTCGAATTCGGGTATAGTCGTGTGTGAGAAGCCCCGGTGGACCGCTGATCCTCGTGATCATGTCGCCGGGGCTAAGACGTTTTCCGGGCCCGGACCGCCTGTGCCGCGCGAGCCGCGCCAAGGACACCGGGCCCCCGCGAGGCGGGGCCCGCGGGTACGGCGGCGGAGCTCGTACACACAATGAGACCCCTTCGGGGAGCCCCTCCCGCTACACTGGCACCACGGATTGATCCTCATGTCGACACCATGACTAGGTAGATGGATGACGATGAGCGCAACATACGGATCAAAACGTGGCGATCAAAAGGTGAGAACTCGTCGATGAACCGCTCCGCAGCTGCTACCGCCAAGGTCCAGGCCCGTCTCGACGCGCTCACCACGCTGCGCACCAGCGGAGCCCTGGCCGCCGTCACCACCGCCAGCGAAGAACTGGCCGCCCGCGGCCGCGCCCCCGCCGCAGTCCGGCTGCGCCGTACCTACCTCCGGCACGACACCCCGCGCTTGGTCGACCGGGAGCGCAACGGTCTGCCCCGGGCCGACCAGCCCCCCGCGGCCCGCCTGATCGCCCCGCGCGGCATCGCCGGCCGCTTCCACCTGGTCCTGCTGTTCGCCGCCCACTGCCAGGCCGCCCCCGGCCATCAGTGGCCCAACCGCATCCCCATCGAGCCCGACAGCGCCCAGCCCTTCTCCTGGATGGCGCTGATCGGCGCGCACGCCCGCCACGCCCCCGGCGGCCGGCGGATCGCCAGCCCGCGCGTCAACAAGGCCCGCCAGATCACCGAGGCCATCAAGAAGCTGCACGAGCACCAACTGCTCGAACTCCCCAACGCCGGGACCTCCCGGCCCTTCCGCGACTTCCAGCTGCTGTGCGACAGCGGCGCCAGCACCACCGCCGCCCCCATCCCGTACAAGGTCCCCCGCCCCGCGCTGCCCGGCGTCAACGTGCCGATCGAGTTCTTCACCCGCGGCTGGGTCAACCTGCTGACCCCCAGCGAGATCGTCGCCTACCTCATGTGGCTCGACATCAACCAGAACCCCGTCCACGACGAGCCGTACGTCACCGGCGCCGAACGCGCCGGCCACTTCGGTCTCGGCCGCGACGCCTACGAGACCCACCGCCAGCTCGAGGCGTTCGGCCTCCTCGACGTCGAGCCCGCCATCGGCCGCTACGACGACGGCAAGTACGCCGACTACGGCACCGAAGCCGGCCGACCGATCTGCCACCGCGCCACCCTCACCCCCGACGGCATCACCCGCGACGCAGCCACCGTGATCGAGGCCGTGCTGCGCGCCTTCGCCGCCCACGGAGCCTGGGACAGACCTCTGAACCTCCGCGCAGCCGGCGGATCCTGACAGGTCCCGGTGCCCGCGCCGCAGAGGGAACCGGACCACATCGGGAACGACGACGACCAGCTCCTCGCCGAAGGACACCATCGCGGCCAGCGCGCCGCACCGGACTTAAGGACTCACCGTGGCCCAGTCGCCAAGGGCGTCCTGCGCTCCGCGGTCGGCCGGGCGGCGGGAACCGACCCGACCCAGAGGGGCAGGGAGACCCGATCAACGAGGTCTCGCGGCTCCTGGCGTCGGCCTCCGAGCCGATGAACTCCATGATCCTCCTGGACGGCTCACCGCTGTCCGGCGTCACTCGGGCCATGTTCGAGAGCGTGCAGCGCAGCTGCCCGCAGGCCCGCCTCGCCCAGTTCACGGCCCTCGACCTTGCCAGGATCTCCGCACAACCCGACTTCACCAGCCGGTTCAGCGGCGGCGGCCTGTTCGTCCTGTGGTTCGACGGCCTCACCCCGGCAGACGTCGTACTGCTGGGCAGCGGCGTGCTGGACAAGACCCTCCCGCACGCCCTGGTGCTGGCCAGCATGGACACTGCCTGGCGCACCCGCCTCCTGGCGGACAGCGCGCCAGCCACCGCCCCGGCGCGGACGGTGCTGCTGGAGTACGCGACGTGCATCTCGGTGCCGTTCGCCATGACCCCTCGCGAAAGGGGGTACCTCCGCGCGACGGGCTACCCCGTCAGCAAGGGGATCGCCGAGTCGATCGTCGGCGGCGAAAACCTGGTCAAGCACTACCACCGGGGTGCCGGCACTGCTCCGGAAGGGCATCGCCTCGTGCAGGCCGCCATCGACGCCCGGCGCTGCGGCATCCACCGCCCCCTCAGCGAGGACGAGTTGTACCGGCTCTGGCGCGCCCGGGGAAACCACGCGGGCTCCCGGACCCTGTTCGAGCGGGCGCTGGACTGGGCCGGCACGGTCCCCCAGGGTGCCTCGACCGGGCTGCTCTACCGCGCCGCCGGCGGCGCGTCGCCGCACTGGCGCGTACTCGCCTACGCGGCAGGCGCGGACGACGGAGACCACGACCACAAGCCACGACCGCTCAGCGACCAGCAGTGGAACGAGGTGGCGCAAGTGCTGCCGGAAGCCGGCGACCAGTACAACCTCGGCATCGCCGCCCACCTTCACGGGCGAAGCGACATCGCGACCACGGCCCTCACGCAGGCCGCCCGGGCCGCGGGTTCGGACGGCCCGGCCGCAGACGCAGCGGCGACCGCACTGCACCTTCTGCGAGCTAACGGCACCAGGTGAACACGCGAAGCGCGAACGGTCGAGCCGTCGGGGAAATCTCCCGGAGCTAACCGACCCGTCGTCCGAGGCCTGACGGGCCCACAGCCTGCACCGGCGGCCGGGGAAGACCGCACCGGCATATTCGCGTTGGCCCGATCCTTGTGGCTACTGTGTCGCCGCGAAGCCCATGTGGTCTCGTGGGACAGGACCAGATCCGCGACCGGCGAACATCGTCGCCAAGGACGAGCACGGAGCCCGATAGCCATGCGAGCACCCTGGTGACGCTGCGGATGGACGGTGAACACCACGTCCCGATCGGAGACCGCGTCGCCGCATGGCGAGCCCGGCGCGGAATCGCGGCGACCGAGCTGGCGTCCTCCTCCGGACTCGCGAACCAGCTGATCCTCGACGTAGAGGCTGGATCCGACTGGGTGGACCGGCACCGCGTCCTGTGCTCGCTTGCGGCCGGGCTCCGCCTGGACCCGGCCGACCTGACCGGCCAGCCCTACGCGCCCCACGGAGCGCAGCACGGCGCCGTTCGCGCCGCCGCCTGGCACCTACGCCGCCATGTCGTCCCTACCGGCCCCCGGGCACCCCACGTTCCCGGCCGGGGTAGGGCTGAGCTGCGGTCAGGCGCCGAGGAGGTCTCGGCCGCACAGGCAGCCGGTGACGAGCACACGCTGGCGCTACGCCTGCCCGCGCTGCTCGAACTGGCTGACCAGGCAGTTGCCGAAGAGGAAGGAGGACCCGACGCGAAGGCCGCGCGGACGGCCGTCTACGTGGCCGCCGCCGCTCTGCTGCGCCGCCTCGGGTACTGGGACTTGGCGTGGAGCCTTCTCCATCGGGCCGGCCCGACCGCTGGAGACCAGCTCGCGGCCGAGGAGATACGGCTGCTGACGAGCATGGCGTTGCCGGAGGTCGCCGCCGACCGCGCCGAACAGCACGTCGCCACGGCGCGGTCCGTCGGGCTGTTGTGCGCGGCAGCGCTCGCCCACGCGTCAGCGGGCCGACAGCACCAAACCGAAGCGCTCCTCGGCGAGGCAGCCGCCCGCATCGACGATGAGGTGGAAGCCGCGGAAGTCACCGTGGCGAAGGCGGGCAGCGCGATGCAGTTCGGCGCCCTGGACCAGGTCCTGGAGCTGGAGGCGGCCGCCGCCTTGATGCCGCCGGCCCGGCGGGCCGACCTGCTGCTGCTCGGGTCTGCGGCCTGGGCCAGAGGGACGGACACCGGCCGCGCCGCCGAGCGCCTGGCCGCGGCCGAAGACGCGGCCCCGCTCTACATCAGGCTCGACCCCCTGGCCCGCGAGCTCCTCCACGCTCTGCGGGCACGGGACACGGACGGCACCGGGCTGCTCGCACGGATGGCCCGCAGCTTCGGAATGAGGTGACGTCACCACTTTCGGGGAATGCCCGCATACGCCGGGCCCACCTGGCCTAGCCTGTCGATCATCTGGACGTGGAGCGGGCGATCATGGATGAGCAGCAGGAACACCGGGCAGCGACGATCGGTGCCGGTCTGCGCGCCCTACGGCGCCAGCGCGGGGTGAGCCTGAAGGGCCTGGCGCAGCAGACCGGGATCTCCCAGGGGTACCTGTCCATGGTGGAGAACGGTCACCGACTTCTCGACAGCACGGTGTTCATCGACTCCATCGCCGACGCCTTGCGGATCTCGCCCGCCGAGCTGACCGGCCAACCGGCCGCGCCGATGGACCCGACCAGCGGTGGCGCCCACGCGGCGATCCCCGCACTCAGGCTCGCTCTCATGGGACTGGCGGTCCCGACGGCAGACGGGGAGCGGCTGCCTGAGGACCCCTTCCAGATGCTGACGGCCCGCGTCGCTCGCGCCAACAACCTCTACCACGCCTCCGAGTACGCAACGCTCGCGGTCGAACTGCCCGCCCTGCTGTCCGATCTGCGCGCGGCGGCCGACGCCCGGCACGGCTACGCCCGCCGCCGGCTGCTGCAGCTGCTGGCCGGCGCCTACCACCCGGCGTGCGTGCTGCTGCTCAAGTACCTCGGCTACCCCGACCTCGCCTACGTCGCGGTCACCCGCGCCGCAGAGGTGATCGCCGAGCTCGAGGACCCGCAGTACACGGCCCTGTCGCACTTCTTCACCGCCCACGTGCTCCTGGCGGTCGGCAGCGCGGAGCAGGCCCTGCTGCGAACGGCGGCCGCCATCTCCTCCCTGGAGACAGAGTTGGGGGCCGGGCGCGCGCCGCAGGCACTGCTCGGCGAGCTCCACCTCCTTTCGGCCACGGCCGTCACCCGCGACAAGACCCGGGCTGGCGAGGCCCGCCGCCTGGATGCCGCAACCCACCTCGCCGAGGCCGAGCGGCTCGCCCAGCGGACCGGCGAGAGCCGCGACTGGCACCTCAACTTCGGCCTCACCAACGTCGCCATCCACCGGGTGAGCCTGAACACGGCCCTGGGCCGGCACGGCGATGCCGCCACCGCCGGCGAGGGCCTGCACCCCGAAACGATCACCGCACCCGGGCGGAGGATGGCCTACCACGCTGATCTGGGAAAGGCGTTGGCGCACCTGCGCGGCCGCGAGGGCGACGCGACGCACCAACTGCTGCTGGCCGAGCAGGCCGGGCCGCAGCGGCTGCGGGTCGACCCGCTGGTGCGGGACTGCGTCACCTACCTCCTCGGGCGCCCGATGACCACACACGCTCGCCGTGACCTGCGCGGACTCGCGCACCGGGTCGGCGCACTGAACTGAGCGGCGGGCCGCGCGGGGCCATGGCCGGGCACTGCGGGTGCTGTGTGGGTTCACCACGGTGAACCCCAATCGTGAACGCCCGGCTACTTTCAGTTCCTGCCCCGGTCGGGGCCGGTCGGCCTGGGCGCTCTTCCCGTGTGCCGGATCTCCCGGTCTCCTAGGGGTTCGTGACGGCTGCGCCGCGTCTCCGGTCCGCGCGCGTGTCCGGCCGAAGGACCGGGGATCGAAGGGGGAACTCCATGCCTGAGCACACGCTCGACGAAGCGCCGGCGCCGGTGAAGGATCTGCGGCGGCGGATCGGGGACCTGTCCCTGCGCCTGCGCACCTCCGGGCCGGTGAAGCCGGCCGAGCCGCGGTTCACCGACTTCGACAAGATCCGGCTGGGCAGCGGCGAGCTGGTCGGCCGCAAGAAGGTCATCATCATGTCCGGCGGCTGCAGCGTGCCGACGTGCACGATGTGCCCCTTCACCAACTTCAACAACTACGGCATCGACGGCGCCGCCTCGGCCGAGAGCCTCCTGGACCAGGTCCGGCGCACCCTGGCGCGGACCGAGGACGAGCCCGACTACGAGGTGCTCTGCCTCTACAACGACGGATCCTTCTTCGCACCGCGCGAGATCCCGCGCGACGTCCAGGTGGAGATCGCCCGCCTGGTCGCGGCGGCCGGGGTGAAGCGCCTGGTGGTCGAGTCCCTTCCGCAGTTTGTCACCGAGCATGTCCTGGCCCCGTTCGTCCAGGCGCTGGGCGGGGTGCGCCTGGAGATCGGCATCGGCCTGCAGTCCGCGGACCAGTTGGTGCGCGAGACGCTGGTGAACACCCGCATCTCGCAGAAGTCCTTCGAGCGGGCGCTGGCGGTGATGGCCGGCCTGGGGGTGGATCCGAAGATCTACCTGATGGTCAAGCCGCCGTTCCTGACCGACGGCGAGGCGGTGACCGACGTCGTGGAGTCGGTGGACTACCTGACCGGGCTCGGCGTGCGGGGCATGACGCTGTGCCCGACACGGGTCTCGCAGCACACGGTGGCGTGGGAGCTGTGGCGGGCCGGGCAGTACACCCCGCCGAACCTGTGGACGGTGGTGGACGCGGTCCGCCGGGTCCACGAGCGGCTCGCGGTGCGGGTGGCGTGCGTGAATCTGCGCGGCAGCGACTTCGAGTCGGTCTTCCCCGACGCCTGCCCGTCCTGCGCCGACGGCGTGGTGGACGCGCTCATGCGCTTCGGGGAGAGCGGCGAGGCCGCGGACCTGCCGGCCGACTGCTCCTGCCGGCCGCCGCTGAAGGCGGCCCCGCTCGACCACGCGGCCATCATCGCCCGCGCGGCGCAGCAGCTGACCGTGCTGGAGCGCGCCGGTGTCTGAGCGCACCACGGCGGCCGCCGCGGGGTTACCCCCTCGGCATCCGGAGAAGGGCTTCGCCGCCGACCCGCTCGATGTCCTTCAGGAGGGGCACCGCGTACACGGGCCGGTGTTCCGGATGCCGGTCGACGGCGTGGAGACGGTCCTGGTGGGGACCTGGGGCGGGCTGGGTGAGCTGTTCGCGGCCGAACGCGATCACCTGGAGGTGCTCAACACCCCTTTGGTGCACGATCTGTTCGGCCGGGCGCTGTTCAACCTCACCGCGGATGCCCACGGGCAGGCCCGGCAGCGGCTGCGGCTCGCGCTGTCCGGGCGGGCCCTGCCCGGCTACGTGCCCGCCCTGCTAGAGGTGGCAGAACCCGTCGCGGCCCGGTGGGCCCGTCGCGGCACCAGCGATCTGCACCGGGAAGTGCGAGAGCTGACCGGAGCGATGAGTGCCCGCGTCCTGCTGGGCATCGCCGAAGACGAGGCGGACGCGGCACGGTTCGCCGCCGACTTCGAGACGTTCGTCGCAGCCGGTAGCGCGCCGCCCGGCACGTCCCGGTTCACGAGCCCGCGGTACTGGGCCGGGCGCGCCGCCCGGCGCCGACTGCGCGCCCTGTTCGCCCGCCGGGCCGCCGCCGTCCGAGGCAAGCCCGACGGATCGGCTCTCGCCACTCTGGTGGCCGCCTTCGATGGTGCCCCAACGGCAGTCGGGCCGTTGGAGGACCACCTGCTGGCGCTGCTGATCGCCGCAAGGGAGACGACGGCGAGCCTGGTCACCTGGTACCTGGTGGAGCTGGCCGGACACGACGATCCAGCCCGGGCCGCAGCGCAGGAGGTCCTCGCGGTGCCGGCCGAACCGGAACTGCTGGTGCGGCGCGACGCTCTGCCGGTGCTGCGGGCGGTACTCGCCGAGACCCAGCGCCTGCACTCGCCGAACCTGCTGTCGGTACGGGAGACGGTCTGCCCCGTGACGCTGGGCGGCCACCTGATCCCGCCGGGGTCGAGGGTGGCCTACTCCCCGTCAGCCGGCCACTTCGACCCCGAAGTCTTCCCCCAACCCCGCGACTTCCGGCCGGGCCGCTTCCTGGCCGGGCAGACCAACACGTCACGGCTGTGGGCGTTCGGCGGCGGCGCACACGCCTGCCTGGGCCGCCCGCTCGCCGAGCTGATGACCCTCACCGCCGTGACGGCCGCCCTGCGCCAGGGCCTGCCACGGCTGCCCGCCGGGCCACCGTCCCGCATCCGCTACCGGCCCGCCAAGGCCCCGATCGACCCGCTGCCGTTCACCCTTGAGTGCCAGGAGCCCGCTTCGTGACCAGCACCCCGCCCGACGCGCTCGCCGTCCTCCGCGCGGCCGCCGCCCACCACGAAGCCGGCCGCCGCCGACTGCACCTGGTCCCCAGCGAGAACGGCCTCTCCCTGGCCGCCCGCATCCCGCACCTGATGGACGCAGCCGTCCGCTACGCCTTCCCCAGCGGCGGGGGCGAGAACTGGGCGTGGCCCGGCCGCCAGGACCTCGTCGCCATCGAACAGGCCGCGGCCCAGCGGCTCGGCGCGCAGCTGGGCGCCGAGCACGTGAACCTGAAGCCGACCTCGGGGGTGTCGGCGCTGAGTGTGGCGCTTTCCGCGCTGGCCGGCCTGGGCGCGACCGCGTTCAACCTGGCCGAGCGCGACGGCGGTCACGGCTCGACCCGCTTCATCGGCACCCGCCTCGGGCTGGCGATGCACGACCTGCCCGTCGACCCGGCCACGTGCACCCTCGACCTGGCCGCACTGGAGCGCGTGCTCGCGACCGGGCCCCGGCCGCAGCTGGTGTACCTGGACAGCTTCATGTGCCTGTTCCCGGTGGACCTGACCGGCCTGCGCGAGGTGGTCGGCCCCGACACGGTGATCCACTACGACGCCTCGCACACCCTGGGTCTGATCGCCGGGGGCGCCTGGCAGAACCCGCTCGCCGAGGGCGCGGACAGCCTCGGCGGCTCCACCCACAAGACCTACCCCGGCCCGCACAAGGGCCTGCTGGCCACCAACGACACCGGCCTCGCGGACCGGCTGGACGAGCACGCCTCGCACTTCGTCTCCCACCACCACCCGGCCGACGTCCTCGCCCTGGCCGTGGCCGCCGCCGAGATGGACGACCGCGGCCGCGCGTACGCGCACGCCACCGTCGCCAATGCCCGTCGGCTGGGCGCGGCGCTGGCCGGGCGCGGGTTCACGGTGTGCGGGGAGAAGGCCGGCTTCACCGACTGCCACCAGCTGTGGATCGACATCGCGCCGCTCATGGACGCCGAGGAGGCCTCCCGCCGTCTCTTCGAGGCCGGGATCGTCGTCAACGCGATTCCGCTGCCGCACATCACCGCCCCCGCCGGGCTGCGTCTGGGCGTGCAGGAGCTCACCTGGGCCGAGATGCGCGAGGACGGCATCGACGAGCTGGCGGAGGTGTTCACCGCGGTGCTGCGCGACGGCCAGGACCCGGCCGCCGCCGTACCCCGCACCCGGGCCCTGGCGCAGGCGCTCATGCCGGAGTCGGGGCCCGGGGAGCAGGTGCTGCGCGTCGCGCTCGCCGCGGCCGGGATCGGAGGCACCGCGTGATCCCCGAACAGATCCCGGGCAAGGGTGTCTTCCTCGGCCCTGTCCACACCGTCGATTCGTTCGAGATCCGGCCGGACTGCCGGCACTTCGCCGGCGGGATGCCGTGCCGCCATTGGCGGCCGTGCCACGGCTGCCCGCACCACGACCCGGTCGATCACCGGGTGCTGATCGTGATGCTCGGCCTGCTCGGGGACATGCTCATCGCCTCACCCCTGCCCAAGAGGATCCGCGACGAGCGCCCGGGCGCGCACATCACCTGGCTCGTCGACGAGGCGAACGCGCCGATCCTGGCGATGAACCCCTACGTCGACGAGGTCCTCGTCCACGGCTGGCAGGCCGCCGCCCAGCTGCCCTCGCGCCGCTTCGACGCCGTGTACTCCTTCGAGCGGACCCCGTCGGCGGCGGCCCTGGTCGACCGGCTCGACGCCGGGCACAAGGCCGGGCTCGCCTACGGCGGACCCCACCACAGCCTGTATCCGATGGGTGAGGCCGCGCAGCAGTTCTTCCGGCAGAACACCTGGAACGACTACCGCACGATCGGCAACCAGCAGACGTGGACGGAGCTGTACTTCGCCGTGGCCGGATACGAGTACGCCGGCGAGCCGTACGTCCTGAACGTGCCGGAGGCTGCGCGGCTGCGGGCGGCCGGACTGCTCGGCGAGCGCACCGGTCCCAGGGTGTGCCTGAACCTGGGCGGCTCGCTGACCACGAAACTGTGGCCGGCCCGGCACTGGGCCGAGCTCGCCGACGCGCTGCTGGACCACGGCGCGCAGCTGGCGATCCTCGGCGGGCCGACCGACCGGGAGGCGTGCGAGGCGCTGGTGCGGCACCTGCGGATGCGCGGCGCGGATGAGTCCCGCGTCGCGTACGCGCCGCTGTCGCTGGAGGAGGCGTCCGCGCTGCCTGGCCTGGTCGACGTGGTGGTCACCGGCGACTCGTTCGGCTTCCACCTCGCCCTGGCCCACGGCACGCCGGCCGTGCTGCTCCTCGGACCGTCCAACGGCGCCGAGGTCATCCCGCGGCACGTCACGAACATCACCGCGCTGCGGTCGGCGCTGGCGTGCTCGCCGTGCGCCCACCAGGTCGCCTGCGGCGGCGTCGGCGGCTGCATGGACACCATCGACCCTTCCGCCGTCCTCAAGGCGACCCTCGACCACCTGACCACCGGCTGACACCCCGCCAGCCGGCCCCGCGCCGGGCAGCGGACAGCAACAGAAGTGAAGGAGCCCACGTTGGCCACCGTGCTGGGCCTTGGCGGCCCGTACTACCACGACGCCTCAGCCTGTCTGGTCGTCGACGGCCGGATCGTCGCCTTCGCCGAGGAGGAGCGCTTCTCCCGGCGCAAGCACCACAAGGACTCGCGCAGCTGCGCGGTCGCCGCGGCGTACTGCCTGTCCGAGGCCGGGATCACCCTGGCCGAGGTGGACGAGATCGCGATCGCGTTCAACCCCTCCTGGCCCGAGCCGAGCGAGACGTGCACCGACGGCGAGCTGATCGCCGAGCTGCTGGACCCTGCCCTGTTCGGCCACCACCGGCCCCGGCAGGTCACCGTGATCGAGCACCACCTCGCCCACGCCGCCTCCGCGTTCCACCCCTCCGGTTTCGAGGAAGCCGCCGTCCTGGTGGTCGACGGCTCCGGAGACGGCGTCTCCGCCACCCTCGCCCACGGCACCCCCCAGGGCCTGAAGGTCCTGCGGCAGTTCCCCTTCTCCCAGTCCCTGGGCTGGTTCTACGAGACCGTCGCCGAACACCTCGGCTTGGGCGACTGGACCAGCTCGGGCAAGCTCATGGGCCTGGCCGGCTACGGCAACCCCGACCGCTACCAGCTCGACTTCCTCACCCCCCGCGCCGGCGGCTACCACCTGGACCTGTCCCGCTACGGCATCCGCCCCGACGAGCAGGTGGCCGACCAGTACACCGACCTGCGCTACTACCGGCGCCTGAAGACCGCGTACGCCACCGCGTACACCGACCTCGGCATCCCCGCCCACCACCGCGCCAGCACCTACACCGACGGCCGGACCATCCCCGACACCGGCTACCGGCCCGAGCACGCCGACCTCGCCGCCTGTGCGCAGCGTCTGCTGGAGCAGTGCCTGACCGAGCTGGCCCGCGAAGCCCTCACCGCCACCGGCACGACCCGCCTGTGCATCGCGGGCGGCGTCGGCCTGAACTGCTCCGCCAACGGGCGCCTCGCACAACTGCGCGGAGTGGAGGAGCTGTTCGTCCAGCCGGCCGCCGGCGACGCCGGCTGCGCCATCGGCGCGGCACTCGAGGTCGCCCTGCGCCGCGGCGACCTCACCCTCCCGGGACCGGCGATGACCAGCGCCGCTCTCGGCCCCGCCTTCACCCCGGGCACCATCCGCACCGCCCTGGACGACCTGGGCCTGCCCTACCGCGACCTGGGCGAGGACCTGGCGACCACCGTGGCCGGGCACCTCGCGCTCGGGCGCACCATCGGCTGGTTCCAGGGCCGCATGGAAGCCGGGCCCCGCGCGCTCGGCCGGCGCAGCATCCTCGCCGACGCCCACGACCCCCAGGCCCGCGACCACATCAACGACCACGTCAAGAACCGAGAGCCCTGGCGCCCCCTCGCTCCGGTGATGCTGGAGGAGGCCGCACCCGACCTGATCGGCACCGCCGCCCCGCACCCGTTCATGATCGTCGCCCGGCCGGCCACAGACACCGCCCGCCACCTGATCCCGGCCGCCGTGCACACCGACGGCACGCTGCGCCCGCAGACCGTCGCCCGCGACGACACCGACCCCTACGCGGCGCTGCTCGCCTCGTTCGCCGAGCAGACCGGCCGACCGCCCGCGCTGCTGAACACCTCCTTCAACCACGAGCGGGAGCCGATCGTGTGCACCCCCCGCGACGCCATCGCCACCTTCGCCGCCGGCCCGCTCGACGCCCTCGCGATCGGCCCGTTCCTCGTCCGCAAGGACCGCCCCATCTGACGCTCCGACACGACGCGCTCACAGCCGGTACGTTGAGCGCGGCCCTGGCCATCATCCGCAGCAAGCGAAGGACCAACCCGCGATGACCAGCACAACCTCCCCCGCCCCCAGCGCCGCCGAGCGGCTGCGCGCCGAGCACGGCACGGCGCTCACCCTCGGCGACGACTGCGACCTGCCCGACGACCTCGTCATCGAGATCGACCACGGGGCCCACCTCACGATCGGCGACCGCGTCTCGATCCGCCGCGGCTCCACGATCCAGGTCCACCGCGGCGCCACCGTCGCCATCGGAGCCGACGTCGCCATAGGAGAGCACACCTTCATCTCCGCCATGGCCGGCATCCGCATCGGCGACGGCGCGGCGCTGTCGAACATGGTCGACCTGCACGACCACAACCACCGCCCCCGCACCGCCGCCAACGTGCCGACGGGGCAGCTCGTGCCGTGGGCGTCCGGCTTCGAGGCCGCACCGATCATGATCGGGCCGGGTGCGATCCTCTCCAACAAGGTCACCGTCACCGCCGGCGTGCGCATCGGGGCCAACGCGCTGGTCGGCGCCAACGCGGTCGTCTCCCACAGCATCGCCCCCGACACCGTCGCCACCGGCGTCCCGGCCACCTCCCGCCGCACCTTCGACGGCGCCCCCGCGCCGCGCGAGGACCGCCGCACCCTGACCGTCGGCTTCTTCGGCACCTCGATCATGGAGCACCTGGAAGCCTTCAACGCGCAGATGGCCAACCAGGCCGACCTGCCCGAGGTCGGCTCCAAGGTCACCGTCGAGGTATGGCGCCAGCGGGGCTGGGTCCACCGCCTCGCCCTGTCCCTGCGCGCCGCCTGGCCGCACGTCGGCATCGACGTCCGCAACTTCGGGGAAGGCGGCGCCACCAGCCGCGACATCACCGGCATCGTCGAAGCCGACCGGGCCACCACCGGCACCGACTACGACCTCGTCCTCCTCGGCTGCGGCATCAACGACGTGTGGCGCCGCTTCCAGAACCGCATGTCGGAGGCCGTGGACCTCGACGAGTACACCCGGCACATCCACACGATGCTCAGCGGGCTCAGCGGCTACAGCCGAAGGATCGTCGTCGTCTCCGAGACGCCGTTCGGGCCCGTCGAGGACCCCGGCACCGTGACCGAGATGAACGCGGAACTCGCCCGCTACAACGACGCCGCCCGCACGGCGGCCTCCGCCCACGGCGCGCTGTTCCTGGACGTGTGGGGCCCCTTCACCGCCGCCGCCCGCCACCTCACCCCCGCCAACGCCGAAGGCGAGGACCCGGGGAGCTTGTGGAGCGACGGGGTGCACCTGACCGAGCTGGGCGACACCGTGCTGCTCCAGCAGGCCGAGCGGTTCCTCGCCGAGCACCGGATCGTCGAGAAGCTCCTGGACTACCCGCTCCTGGAGCGTGACGCGGCGCTCGCCGCGTACGGCCCGCTGTTCGCCCGCCACCGGCCCGCCGGTTCCTGAACCACCGGGGCGTCCGGCGCTGGTCGGCCACCGCCGGACGCCCGGCACCACCCTGTTCCCGCCCACCTTCTCGTTCGAGGGAGTCGCTCCGTGCCCCAGTCGGGCCGCGCCCACATACAGGCGCTCACCACCGCCCTGCCCCGGCTCGACACCAGCCGCCTCCAGACCTGGGGAGGCGCGCTCGCCGACCGGCTGCCCGCCGGCGCCCGGCTGCTGGTCGCGGGCAACGGCGGCAGCGCGGCCGAGGCCCAGCACCTCACCTCCGAGCTCGTCGGCCGCTTCCGCGCCGAACGCGCGCCGCTGTCCGCGATCGCGCTGCACGCCGACTCCTCCGCGGTCACCGCCATCACCAACGACTACGGCCCGGACGAGGTCTTCGCCCGGCAGGTCCGCGCCCACGGCCGAAGCGGCGACGTCCTGCTGCTGCTCTCCACCTCCGGCACCAGCCCCAACATCCTCGCCGCCGCCCGGGCCGGCCGGGAGATGGGCCTCACCGTCTGGGCCCTGACCGGCCCGGCCCCCAACCCGCTCGCCGAAGCCGCCGACCAGGCCGTGTGCGTGGACGCCGACCAGGTCGCCACCGTCCAGGAATGCCACCTGGTTGCCGCCCACCTCCTGTGCGCGGCCCTCGACACCCACCTCACCCAACCCGCCCCCTCCACGGACGCCGAGCCGGACAGCGGCAGGCGGAGGCTGGTCGTGATCGGCGACGTGCTGCTGGACCGCGACATCACCGGCACCGCCGACCGGCTCTCCCCGGAAGCCCCCGTCCCCGTCATCGCCGACGCCCACTCCACCGACCGGCCCGGCGGCGCCGGCCTGGCAGCCCTCCTCGCCGCCCGCACACCGGGCTGGCACGTCACCCTGGTGTGCGGCCTGGGCCAGGACGGCCCCGGAGTCCGGATCGCCACCTTGCTGGAGGAGGCAGGCGTCGACGTCATCAACCTCGCCACCAGCGGCACCACCCCGGTCAAGACCCGCGTCCGGGCAGCCGACCGCACCCTGCTGCGCTTCGACACCCCCACCGCCCCGTTGCCACTCGGACCCCTCCCCGACCCGGTCCACTCCCGCCTCACCGAGGCCGCGGCCGTCCTCGTCTGCGACTACGGCCGCGGCATCACCTCCCACCCCGAGCTCCGCCAGGCCCTCACCGACGCGGCCGCCGGCCGCCCGCTGGTCTGGGACCCGCACCCCCAGGGCGCCGCACCCGTACCTGGCACGACCCTGGCCGTCCCGAACGCGGACGAGGCCCTCCTGCTCACCGCCGACACCGGACCCCGGGACCTCGCGGGCGATGCCGCGCGGGCCGCCCGGCTGCTGGCCACCTGGCCCGTCACCCAGGTCGCCGTCACCCGCGGCCCGGGCGGCGCGGTCCTCGTCGCCGATCCCGACGCCCACCCCCAAGTCCTCCCAGCCAGCCCGGCCGCCGGGGACACCTGCGGCGCCGGCGACCAACTGGCCGTCACCGCGGCCCAACTGCTCGGCGCCCGCCAACTGCCCTCCCACGCCCTGGCCGCAGCCGTCGAAGCCGCCACCGCCTACGTCCAGGCAGGCGGCCCCGCCTCCCTGACCACGGTGCCGGCCACCGGCCACCCCGGCCCGCTGGAACTCGCCACGCGCGTACGGGCGCGCGGCGGGAAGGTCGTCGGTGCCGGCGGCGTCTTCGACCTCCTGCACGCCGGCCACCTCTCCCTCCTCGAACAGGCCCGCCGCCTGGGCGACACCCTGATCGTGTGCATCAACGCCGACACCTCCGTCCGCCGCCTCAAGGGCGACGACCGGCCCGTCGTCACCGAACAGGAGCGAGCCGCCCTGCTCGCCGCGCTCGACTGCGTGGACGGTGTCCTGGTCTTCAGCGAGGACACCCCCGAGAAGATGCTCACCCAGTTGCGCCCCGACATCTGGGTCAAGGGCGGCGACTACGCGGGCCGACGCATCCCCGAAGCCGACCTCGTGGAGAGCTGGGGCGGAACCGTCGTCACCGTGCCCTACCTGGCCGGCAACTCCACCACCGCCCGGATCGACCGACTCCAGCAGGCAGGCGCCCGATGACCCTCCGAACCCACGTCCTGGTCACCGGCGCGGCCGGCTTCATCGGCCGCCACACCGTCACCGCCCTCCACCGCGCCGGACACCAGGTCACCGCCCTCGACCTGCGCCCCGCCCCCACCCACCTCACCGACGCCGCCCACTGGCTGCGCACCGACTTCGCTGACCCGGACCTCCTGGCCGAGGTTGCCGCCGGCCGCTACCGGGCGGTCGTGCACCAGGCCGGCATCAGCGACACCCGCGCCCCGGCCGGCCCCGAGCTGGACGAGACGAACACCGCCGGCCCGCTGCGCCTGGCCGCCGCCGCCCGCACCGGCCGGGCCCGCCTGATCTACGCCTCCTCGCACTCCGTCTACGGCACCCTCCACCGCCCGGACCCGATCGCCGAGGACGCGGACAACGACACCACCCGCTGCTCCGGGCCCCTCAACCCGTACGCGGCAACCAAGCTCGCCCTCGACCAGCAGATGCGCACCCTCCACGCCACCGGCCTCCAGTGGACAGGACTGCGCTACACCAACGTCTTTGGCCCCGACGAGACCGACAAGGGCCCGATGGCCTCGATCCTCACCCAGCTCCTGCGCCAAGCCGCCGACACCGGGAAGATCCGCGTCTTCGGCGACTCCCTCACCGCCGCCCGCGACTACATCCCCGTCGAGACAGTCACCGCCACCATCGCCCACCTCACCGAGCACCCGCACCTCCCCTCCGCGGTCTACAACCTCGGCGCCGGCACCGCAGTCTCCTTCGCCGAAATCGCCCAGTGGTGCGCCCGCCTCCACCACCGAGCGACCGGCCGGCCACTGCTCGTGGAACTCGTGCCGAACCCGGTCGCCCACGCCTACCAGTACTTCACCTGCGCCGACATGACCGCACTCGACAAGGCGCTGCCTGGCCGGCCGACCGCCTCGGCCGCATCCGTCGAAGCCCGCGCCACCGAGCTGTTCGGCACCTTCCGCAGCTGTGCAACCGGCTGAACCGCTGATCCACCTCCCGCGCGCCGACGCCGACCGGCCGCTGCGGCCCGCGGTCTTCCTCGACCGCGACGGCACCCTCACCGAGCCCCGCCACTACCCCAACCACCCCGACGATCTGGTCCTCCAACGAGACATCGGCGCACCGCTGCGCGCCCTGCAACACGAGGGCTTCGCCTTGATCGTCGTGACCAACCAGAGCGCACTGGCCCGAGGGCTGCTCGACGCCGAAGGCCTGGAAGCGATGCACGACCGGCTGCGCGTACTCCTTGCCCACCAGGGGATGCACCTCGACGGGATCTACGCCTGCCCCCATCACCCCGAGGGCACCGTGCCCCGCTACCGCCGTACCTGCCGGTGCCGCAAGCCCGCACCCGGCATGCTCCATCAAGCCGCCCATGATCTGGGGATCGACCTCGCCCGCTCGTGGACCGTCGGCGACTCGGTGTGCGACATCGACGCCGGCCGCCGCGTCGGCACCCGTACCGCTCTCGTCGCCACCCAGCCGCTGCACCACGCCGTCCCGGACGTGCAGCGCTCAACGACCTCCGAGGCACTGTGCCAGGTGCTGCGCCATCATCTCGGTACGTTGCGGCGCCAGTTGTAGCAGGGAGGACGGGAGTCGGCCCGCGCGATCGTGCTGGAGTGCGACGGCGCAGGCACGCTGAGAAGGGTCCGCCACCGGGCCGCATGGTCCGGCCGACTCCCAACGCTCCTCCGGCTACGGGTACCTGTCGACGACCGGCGTCCCGCTTCCGTCCGGGCCCGGAGCTCTCAGGAGCCCCGGGAGAACTACGTGTACTCGGAGAGGTCGACCGCCTGGGCAGTCCCGGGCCAGGGCCCGGAGGTCAGCAGCTCCAAGCCGGCAGCGGTCAGCTCTGCGGCCGACTTGGCCGTGCCCAGAGCGACGAGACCGGAGGAGAGCAGTCCGGAACGGCCCTCATATCGAGCGGGTCTGCGCCCCAGCGCGCAGCTGCGCCCGACTGTAGAGCTGTCGGTTGCAGGACCCGGGCAATCATGTCCAAGATGCACTGGAAAGGGTGACAGCGACCTCGTCCTGCCCAGCGGTGAGGGCTGCAGTCCGTCAGGTGGCGATTTTGCGGTGCCGGCCGGTCCCCGGCCCCAGCGGGTTGAACCCGGGCACCGGCACCGCAACGGCCGCGTCGAGCGCGGAGACGGCGCGGCAACCGGCGGCGTAGTCGTCGGCGACGGAGACGGGCCGCCAGCTGTGCCCGTCCCACTCCTCGACGATCCGGGGGGCCTGCGGATCGACGTGCGAGCCCCGGCTCGGGCCCGCCTGCAGACTGACGATGCGGCGCTCACCGGCCGGCCGGCGCTTCGCCTCCCGGCGCGCGTACCAGGCGCTCAACGGCTCCTCGTCGTCTGGCATCCCTGCTCCCAACGTTGCTCGCTTCACCCGGACCGAAGCCACGGACCCTACCCAAGACCCACAGCAGTCGGCCATCGAGCACCTGTTCCCCCGGTCAGTCCACGGACGCCAACACTGGTGCCACGGAGCCCTGTTCGCCCGACGCGCTGTCGGAAAGCGCCACCGGTCGGGCCGGGTACCGTGGAGCTCACATCTCGTCAGATTCCGGGAGCCGGTGTGCCAATCCTTGTCGGTTCGCGGGGCAGCGACCTCGCCCGTACTCAGGTCCGCCAGTACCTGGAACTGCTCGCCCCGCTCTGCCCCAGCGTCGCGTTCAAACGCCGAGTGATCACGGAGGCGGGCGACCGCGACCGCGTGTCACTTCTTGCCGATGTCGCCAGCCGCAGCGCGGGAGGCGCGTTCTCCAGCCGCTTGGAGGCGGCCCTGGCCGCTGGCGAGATCGACGTCGCGGTCCACTCCCTGAAGGACCTGCCGACCAGCATGCCGGACGGCCTGGTGCTGCTGGCCCCGCCAGGGCGCGAAGCGGTGGAAGACGCCCTGTGCGGATCAACGCTGGCCCAGTTGCCGGACGGTGCCCGGGTCGGCACCGGAGCCCCCCGCCGGGCCGCGCTGCTGCGGGCGGTGCGGCCGGACTTGGACCTGGTGCCGATCCGGGGCAACGTCCCCGGGCGACTGGCGGCGCTGAAGGGCCGCAACCGGGTGAACGCCGTGGTCCTCGCGGTCGCGGGCCTGCGACGGTTGGGCCTGGAGGCGCACATCACCGAGGCGCTGCCGCTGGACCGCTTCCCCGCCTCACCCGGCCAGGGCGCCCTGGGCATCCAGATCCGCAGCGGTGAGAAGGAGTTGCAGGCGCTGCTGGAACGGGCAGCCGACCGTGCGGTCCACGCGGCGGTGCGGGCCGAGCGGAGCATGCTCGCCGAACTCCACGGCGGATGCAGCGTTCCGGTGGGCGCCTACGTGACCGAGGAGCCGGGAGGCCGGCTGCGCCTCACCGGGCAGGTCGTGTCCCTCGACGGAACCGTCCGGCTCACCGCGGCCTCCACCGGCCCGAGCGACGATCCGGAGAAGCTCGGCGCGGCGGTCGCACACGAGCTCCTCGACCAGGGAGCGCGGGACATCCTCGCGGCGATCTGCCCGGCGGCAGCCGACGCACGGTAGGCCGCTGAGGGGCAGGCCACCGCCGCGCTGACCGACCTGGGCAAGCAGCTCGGCTGACCGGGCCAGTCCCGCGCCGCAACCCGCCCCGCCCCCGTCGTTTCACTACGCTGGCTGGGCGGACCATCCACGAAGATTCGGGGAGACGATGACCCCCAGCACCGACCGCATCCACCAGCTGCTGGAAGGCGGTGTCCGCGACAAGGCATACCCCGGTGCAGTCTGGGCCTTCGGCGACGCCGCCGGCACCTTGGCCAGTGGCGCCGTCGGCTCTGCGGACCCAGACCGGCCCGAGCAGCCGATGCGGCCGGACACCGTCTTCGACGTCGCCTCCCTCACTAAGATCCTCGCCGTGTGGTCGTGCATCGGCGCCCTGTGGACCGACGGCGCCCTGCCCCTGGACGAACCCCTCGCCGGTATCTGGGCCGAGGTCGACGGTCACCCCTTGGGCCAGGTCACCGCCCGCAACCTGCTCACCCACACCGCGGGCGTCCCCCTGCGGGCCCAGCTGAAGAACCTCTACGGCACCGACCCGGCCGCCATCCGCGCCGGCGTGCTCCACGAGGCCCTGCACCGGCCGCCCGGCGAGGCCGTCGAGTACACCGACCGCGCCGCCCTCATCCTCGGCTACCTCGCCGAACACCTCTCCGGCCAACCCCTGGACCAGCTCGCCCAGACCCGGACCTGGACACCGCTGGACATGACCGGCACACGCTTCGGGCCGCTGCCCGCCGACCTCACCGCCCGGTGCGCCCCCACCGAACTCGACCAGGACACCGGAGCCCACCTCCAGGGCACCGCCCACGACTTCTCCGCCCGCCTCCTGGACGGTGTGTGCGGCATCGCCGGCGTCTTCTCCGTCCTGGACGACCTCACCGTCTTCCTGCGCTACCTCCTCGACCCGGCCACGGCCGCCCGCCGCCCCGGCTTCGGCCCCGAGTGGACCGAGGAGTCCCTGACCGTGCAGACCGGCTCCCTGGAGCCCGTCCGCGGCCTGTTCTGGCACCCGGCCCCCGGCACCGACCCCGCCGAACAGACCTGGGTGCACTACGGCTTCACCGGCACCGGCATGTGGATCTCCCCCAAGCTGGGGACCTGGGCCGTGCTGCTGACCAACAAGCTGTACTTCACTCGCGACCGCGAGCCGCTCATCAGCATCCGCAACAGCTTCCGCCAACTCGCCATCGGCTGACCACACACGGGTCGGCCGCACGGAGTGGGCCGGACATGGCTTAGCCCCGGCGACATGGCCATCAAGACCAGCGGTCCACCGGGGTTTTCCATCCGATGCTCTCCGCCCGGCACCGCGGTCAGCCCGTCTTGTCCTGGTCGCCGTGCTGGCGTCCGTGGAACAGCATCGAGGTTCCGCCTTCGGGGAGATACTCGACGATCTGCCCTTCACCAGGGAGAACCTGGAGGCTGACCGGTCGGCGGCAGTGCGTACCGTTGCCCCATGATGTTGCCGCTGGAAGAGGACTCCAGGCCGCCCTACCTCCAGGCGGCCGAGGTGCTGCGCTCTGCGATCACGAGTGGGGAGTACGCCCCGGGAAGCCGGCTGCCGTCGGCACGGGTGCTTCAAGCGCGGTTCGGCGTTGCCAGCTCCACCGTGCAGAACGCGCTGCGGGTGCTCAAGCGGGAGAACCTGGTCTACTCCGTGATCGGGCGCGGAAGTTTTGTCTGCGGACTGCGTCTGGATCCGCTGCCGGCGGCTGAGGAAAGCCGAGTCGGCGGGGCGGCCGAACTGCCCTCTGACATGCACCGTCAGGCCGATCCGCGGGCCCCGTACGTTCGCGTGGCCGACGTCCTCCGGCAGGAGATCCGGTCCGGTGCACTCGTGCCGGGCGATCAGCTCCCCGCTGCGCGGGAACTCCAGGAGCAGTTCAAGATCGCTAACTCGACCGCGCAGAACGCGATTCGCGTACTCAAGCGGGAGGGCCTGGTCTACGCGGTCAAGGGGAAGGGCGTCTTCGTCCGCCAGACGCCCCCGGCGGTGGAGTCCGGCGTAGTGGGGGAAGCGCCACGGCGGGCCAACGCGCATGAGGATGTGGTGCTGCCCGACCAGGTGCCGACCGACGACGAGGCAGTCGCTGCTCTGGTCGCCGCCGAGCAGCGGCTCGCCCGCGCAGCCCGCGCCTACACAGCGGCCAGGTCCGAGGTGGAGCTGCTTACCCGCGAGGCGCGCCGCCGCGGGCTAGTGCCCCCGTCCGCCGCCGATGGGTCGGAGCAGGCGGGCGCGGCGACGGCGTCGCCCAGCGCCCGGTGACCGGCACCGAGCCTGCGCCGACCGGTGGCGCCCAGCCAGGTCGAGCGCCTCGCCGTGCATCGCACCTTCCGTGCCTCGTACGGACCAGTGTTCCAAGCCCTGCTGACAGTCCAGGCCGGGGAGAGCCCGCCTTGGCCGCGGTCAGTCGGAGCCGGTGTCAGTGTGTTCGGCCGTGGTCCGCTGCTGGCGCGGCATCGTGGTGACGAACACCGCGAGAGCGGCGAGCGCGATCAGAATGACCAGCACGGTCGACGCAGTGCCGTGGGGACGGATGAGCCATGCCGCGATCAAGGCGACGGCGGCGCTGGGCAGACCGAAGACGAGCGCCCAGCGACGCCACCTCGCCGACCGCGCAAGGTCCAGGGCGGGGGAGGTGGTCTCGGACGGGTCGGGCACAGCTATCTCCTGTCGGACGGGCGGCACCTTGAACCTACGGTGCGGGGCGGTCGCGGCGGAATCACTCGAAAGCGTGACGTCGGCAGAGCGACAGTAGCGGTCTCGCCCTCCTGCTCCGTAGGTTTCGAGGCTGGTGCATCGCCTACGCTGGTCGGTCGCCGGGGGGAACCGGCAAGAGCGGGAAGAGGAAGAGGGGGCGCGGCCGTGGGGGAGACGGACATCGACTGGGGGCGGGCTGCCTGCCGGGGTGTGGATCCGGATGAACTGTTCGCCGATGGGGCCGCGCAGAACAGGGCCAAGAGCGTCTGCGTCGGATGTGCTATTCGCACCGAATGCCTGGCGGACGCGCTCGACCGGCGGGTCGAGTTCGGTATCTGGGGTGGCATGACCGAGCGGGAGCGGCGCGCCCTGCTCAAGCGCCGGCCAACGGTGACTTCGTGGCGGAGCCTGCTTGACGCCGCGCGCGCCGATCACGCTCATCGGGTCGGGACGGAAGCGCTATCCCAAGCGGGTTGACCCCGGCCACCGACGTGCGGCCTGGGGCACCGGAGTGCCTTCATCACGCCGCCCCGCCCGCGACCGGTCGGCCGCCAGGGGTTCCTGGCCGGTGGCGTCGCGCGGCCGGGCTGCCCAAGCGGCCGCGCGAACTCGGTGCTCCTCATGACCCTGCTCTGAGGTGGCAACTCATCAGCTCCCATCCGCTCGTACTCGGGTCCATGCCGGAGCGACCGGGGGACCGGGCCGGGGCTGGCATCCTCATTTCATGGACTCCGTCGACGTTGCTCTGGCTCGCGTCTGGCCCGCCGTTCTGCGCGCTGACCGCGTCATCCTGCGCCCGGTCACGCACGAGGACGCCTCCCTCGTCCGTGAAGCGCTGACCGACGCCCGTGTCCGTGCCTTCCTGGGCGGCCCGGCCAGTGAGGGCCGTGTGGCGGCCCGGCAGCGCGAGTATCCGCAGACGCCCGGCGTGTGGGCGGTTGTTCCCGCCACCGGCACCGAGGGGATTGGCCTGGTCACCATCACCTCGGACAACCGCTGCCCCGGCCGGGCCGAGATTGCCTATCAGATGCTGCCTTCGGCCTGGGGGCAGGGGTTCGGTCGAGAGGCGGTCGGGACCGCGATCAGCTGGTGGACCGCCGCCGCACCGGCCGGCGGACCGCTGGTGGCCATCACCCAGGAGCGCAACACAGCCTCGCGGCGGCTGCTGGAGTCACTGGGCCTGGTGCTGGTCGACACGCTCTTCGAGTACGGCCAGCCGCAGTGTCTCTACACCCCTGCCGACACCGAGGAAACCGTCCTGCGCTGGTCCCGCCTGCTCGACGAGCGCCGGGAGGAGGCGGAGCGCCGGCGGGGCGCGCAGGAGCGGGCCACCGCGGCGGGCAGCACGCTGCCGCAGGATCTGTCCGCCCTCGCCTTCGAGGACCTGGCCCGGCGGTGCCCCGCCCGCCACGGCGCCCACGGCCGTATCTGCGCCCATGTGAAGGACCACGTCCCGGACCTCCACCTCGGCCGCGCCGCCGACGGCGCGTGGATCGCCTGGTCGGGCAGCGACGAGGAGTAGCCCTACTGCTCCGGACGGCCGAGCCAAGGGCCTGCACCGGTCGCAGGGCTTCTCAGAACTCGTCGTTGCGCATCGGTACGAGCTCGGCGACCTCGAACAGGTCCGTCTCGGGATTCAACTCCCAGAAGCGCCTGATGACTTGGGCGTGCGCCTGGTCCGCGAACAGCCGCTGCGCGAGATCGTCGTCGGTAAGCGACTGCATGGCCATGTGGGCGGCGGCGTGGAGGGCGTCCTGCTCGCTGGGGTAGGACCAAGTGCTCAGCGTGCGTCGCCGTTCACTGCGATGGAGCAGGACCCACGGGCCGCCCGGCTCGCTGGTGGGAGCGTCGAGCAGTGCCCGGCAGGTGCGGCACCAGTCGGCGTTGGCGGCCACCCGCTGCTCCGGGCGGATGTAGCTCAACGGCCGCTGCCTCCGCCGCGGCGCGGCAGCCGGCCGGGCAGTGAGCGGCTTCGGCGCGCTGGTGAGCAGCGCGGGGACCAGGAACGCGGTCCGGCTCCGCTCCTTCTTGAAGGGGTGGTGCGGAGGTCGCCACAGGACCGGCGGCCATGCCTGGTCCAGCGAGCGGTGTTGGACGTAGATGGCGGGGTGACTGCCGTCCGCCAGGCTGCCGTTGTACGGGATCTGCTCCTCACCGGGCGGCAGTGGCATCAGCCAGCCCTTGGAGTCCTTGAGCCAGGGCTGACCGCACCCGTCGCACCAGTGGACCGCCGCCGCCTGCTCGGCCGCGCTCTCGTACCAGTTCGTCTCCTCGCGGCCCAGACCACCACGCGTCATCGCGCCGGGCTCGGGACACGGGCACGCCTGGAACCGGAACAACTGCACGTCAGGCTGCTGATCCCGGGACGCGTCCAACCACCCCGGGTGAATTCCGAGCGCCTCGGCCAAAGCCCTGCGCTCGGCTCCACCGGGGCGGGAGCGGTCCGCCGCCCAGTGCCCGAGCTGGTGTGCGCCGACGCCGATCGTGCGGCCGAGGCCGGCACCACTCTGCGCGCTCGCGTCCTGCAGCAGCCGCAGCCGGCGCGCCAGCGGCGACAACTCCAGCAGAGTCCACACCGGATGCCGGTCGCGGTCGACGTAGTCCCAGTCGTCGTCGAAGAAGTCGTGGTGGTCGTTGTACGCGCTCGCGTGGTCGTGCAGGACTTCAGCCAGCCACCGGCGCACCGCGGCATCGTCGGTCCACTGCGCGGCGGTCGCCTCCCGCACCGCAGCCTCGGTGTTCTCCGACAGCACCAGTTCCTCGTGTGCGGGGAACAGCTGCTGCTCGATCACCAGCAGGACCCGGGCGGCGATGATCTGCCGCGCCGGTTCGGCGGCGGCCCCGCTCAGCACACCGGAAAGCACGTCGGCCGCCCGCACCACGGGCCGCTCCTGCTCCTTGCCCCAGCTGCCCACCGGTTTGCTCCCCTCCACCCGTTACCGCTGTCCTGTACACCGCCATGATTCCGGTGCCCCGACCGGGGCGGGGCCGATCCGGCCGAATTCACCCCGACTGGGCAGATCCATGCTCAATCGGTCACGCCGACGGTGTATATGGCCGGCACCGCGAGCATCCGGTACGCGGATCCACCTGCGCCAACCCGCGGTAGGCACCCGAGACGAACCAGGCCACGCCTACGCTGGGCCGATGACCTCCTCCCAGATCATCCTTCCCGTGTACCAGGACGCTGAAAGCGACCACCCGGCTGTCGAGCAGTGGTGCTCCACCGTCCTGTCCGGCGACAGCGCCCGCCTGCTGCTCCTGGGAGCACACTGGTCCGGGAAGTCCCACACCGCCTACGCCGCGCTGCGCCGCCTCCTCGCGGCCGGGTTCAGCAGCGAGAACATCACGGTCCACACGTCCTTCGACCTGGGCCGGACCTACACGCCCTCCGTGATCGAGAACACCACCCCCGTCACGGTGTTCGACGACCTCACCCTCACCGTCGACCTCGCCCGCGAGTCCACGATGCCGAGGCTGCTGGACCCACCCGAGATCCAGGCGCAGATGGCCCTGGAAGCGGGGGCACTGGCCGACGCGGTCGCGCGACTGACCGTCATGCCCCGCCGCTCCTGGATTCTGGTCGCCACCACGATCGAGCGGCTCGTCGAGACGGTCGGCCGGGAGACGGCCGATCGCATCCTCGCTGTCGCGGAGCAGGCCGAGCTGCCCCCGCGTCCCCGACCCAGCCAGGCGTGGTGAGCAGCTAGGGTCGGGAGATCAGCGAGGGGACGGGGGCACAGGTGGGGGAGCGGCAGCCGTTCAAACTGCAGCAGGCCCGGGACAAGAACGGCGTTGTGGTGTCCGCCCGGCAGATCGGCGAGAAGCCCGAGCCGTTCACCCGCCCGCTGCGCTGCGCGTACTGCGAGCACGAGGTCACCGCCCAGCCCGAGCAGCCCCGCATCTCCACCAAGGGCAAGCCCTTCACCCGCGGCGCGCACTTCGCCCTGGCCAAGGAGAAGGAGAAGGGCCGCACCGCGGAGCATCTGCCGGGCTGCCCGCTGCGCACCGACCACACCGTGCACGCCATCGCCCGCCGATCGCACGGGTTGGCCGAGCTGCGGGCTGGCGGCCTCCAACTGCGCCTGGTCCTCGCCGCCACCACCGACACTAAGACGCCGCTCCTGCCGCCGCCCGGAGCACCGCTCCTCGCCCCTGCGGCCGATCCGGTCAACCTCAGGATCCACTCCGTCGACCCGGTACTTCCGCCGGCCGTCACCAGCGCTGCCCGGATCGCTCAGCTGCTGGCCATGTACGGCGACGATCCCGAGAACGTTGAGCACTTCACCGTCAAGCACCCGGGCCTGCGCACCCCGGTGGCCTGGAGCGACTTCTGCTTCGGGCCCGAGCCCGACCACCTGGCCCGCCTCTACGAGCGTTTGGTCGCTGGCTCGATCCGCCACCCCGTAGCCGTCCTCGGCGAGGTCACCCAGGTCAAGACCACCGACAGCGCCACCTCCTGCAAGATCGTGGCCCGCGTGCCCACCGGCCTGCCAGGTCCCCTCGCCCATGCCGAGGTCTATCTGCGCGCCGACTCCCATCGCCGCCCGCTCCTCGAACCCCTTGCCGAAGGCACCCGCGTGCTGGCCCTCGCCGCGCCCGACGTCGCGTGGAAGCTGTGGAAGCCGAACTCAAGCCGGATCGGTCACCAGGTGGTGCTCTGGCCCCAGGCCCACTGGCAGATCGCCTACTGGGACGTCGACGACGCCGGGCTGCCCACTCCACCGCGTTCACCCAACCCGCTGAACGACCCGATCCGGCCGCGGACCCGCACTCGCCCGGCCCCCACCCGTCCGGTGCCGCCCCGCCGAGCCGCCACGCCCCAGCGACCCGCGACGGCTGCCTTCAAGGCCGTGCCGCACCCGTCCGGCAGGGTGGAGGCACCTGCACCCCTGCCGGCCACCTCCGTCGCGGATGTAGCCCAGCCCGCTGTTCCCGCCACCGATGCCGGTCGGGCGCCCTCACCCACGCCGTCTTCGCCCGCACCGGTGGAGCAGCCGATCGTCGCTCCCGCATCCGTGCCGCCACTGGTCGACTCGCAGCGCAGGCCGGGCTTCTTCGCGCGCTGGCGCCGCCGCTGAAGTCTGGCCCGCGCCGCACACCCGGCTTCCTGGGGCAGATCGCCGAGGTGTACGGGGAGATGTGCGACGGGCGGGCATCGGGCCGGGCGTGTGCTCGGACCGGTCGGCTGCGTCGCCTCTCCTGCCCAGGTGGGCGGCTGCTCGGGGTCCTCGGCCGGTGTCGGTGCCCGCGTGCATAGTTGTCCCAGGCCGACGGTGGCCCGGAACAGAGAGCGAGCAGGCGCATGACCATCCCGATGCGTTCCCGTGAGCGCGTGGCTGCGGTGGTGGACCCGGGGCTTCCCGCGTCGGTCGCTTCGACCATTCACCGCCTCGCCCGTCAGCATCCCGAAGTGCTCCGGAACCCGGAGGGGACGCTGCCCAGGTGGGCCGGTATGGATCTTGCTGAGCTGGCTCGCGGAGCCAGGATTCAAGCGATCGTCGTTGCCGCCATGGTCGTCGTGGTTCCGCTCCTGGTGTGGATGCAGCGCGAGGTGCAGCGGGAACTCGACGGCACCGTGCCGTCCGACATGATGGTGATCATCATGGTGGTGATTATCGGCGCTGCGTTGGCTATCAACTTGCTGCGGGAGTGGAACGGGGCACGCACACCCGGCGGGCGGAAGGCCGTCGCCCGGGAACTGGCCGAGGCCCGGGGCCGGTACCTGCTGCGCGGCAGCGATCTGACCGACGAAGCCTGGGCGGCCGTCGTGCGGGCGCAGCAGGCGATGAACTTGGTGCTGGCCTCGACGTGGCTGGTGTCACCGGTGGGGACAGTGGACAGGGACGCCTTCGCCCAGGCGATCTGGACGATGGCCCGGACGATGGCGGAGGACCGGAGCGCGGCGGTCGGAGAGACCTTCGCCGCCGCGATCGAGGTGTACGGCCAGCTGATCGACGAGGCCAACAAGATCAACCTGGCCGAGCTTGAGGCCCGCACCCGCCCGCCGGCCGGCACCCGGTCCCCGGCCCTGGCCAAGGCCGTGGAGCGGGCCGACAGCGCAGGTTCCCGCGCACTGGCGCTGTCCCGGCTCTGACCGCCACCGGCTTGATCGCTCCGGACCGCCGTCCGGCACGCCCGAGGCGAGCGCCTCTCCCCGCTTGCGGGCGCGCGTCCTCCCGTCGCCAGCACCGACCTCGCCCGTCCCGGCCGCCCGGTCGGGCCTGCGGGCGGGGTCGCGCGAGTTTCCCGAACCTCCCCGGTGAGGGTCTTCCGCAGTGCACGATGTGATCGTGACGAACGGTGACGTGAAAACCCCCGAAGTGCCGCTCAGCAGAGATGCAGCGCTGGCTGCCCTCGACGAGGCTGCTCAGTGGTGGGGCTGCGAGGTGCCGGACGATCCCGGGACCAGCGAACTCGCCGCTCTCCTTGACGAGCTGGTCGAGTGCCTGCGCGCCGACCGGAGAGACGAGCGGCTACGCAGAGCCGCAGTGGACCTGGCGGAGGTCGCCGAAGCGCTGGGGGCCGCGTCCCGGCTCGGCGGCCTGCTGCCCGTCATCTCGCTGTGGCACCTGCGTACTGCCGTGGAGAAGGAAGCGCAGGCCCGCCGCCACCTCGGGCGGGCAGCCACTACCCAGCCGGACGGGCAGCCGGTGTCCGCGGCGGTGTCCTGAGCGCCGACGGCCCGGTGCACTCCGTCGGCGCTCAGACCGGCGTGCTCCCTGCGTCAGTCCTCATCCCCGATGTCGGCAGGCAGAGCCTGCCGGTGATCGTCGCTCCAGGACACCCTGTTCCACCGGCTTGTGTGCAGCGGGATTCCGCGTCGTGCGTGCCCCGGCGCCTTGTCGCACTGCACCCAGCTCTCGGTCTCCGCATCGACGTTGTAGAACATCGCCGAGCACACGCCGTCCATGTGCTCAGGGGTGGGGCCGTAGAGCCCGAGCTGCCCGAGCATGCCCGTCAGCGAGCCTCTCCGCTACATCGTCGTCAAGCTGCGTGGAGGCCATGATCAGCTCCACGAGCCGCGCGTACGTCCCTGGGGGCGTGATCGTCGACAGGGCGGTCTTCAACGGGATCATCAAGTCCTCCAACACCGGATCGAGTGGCACCTTCACTTCTCGGTCCCGGCAGGGCCCTTGATCGGCAATAAAATTCAGCAGCACCTGAGTGATGTGCGTCACGTTGTCCGGGCGGGCTGCCGAGACTGTTGGCGCCGGACTTCCGGGGAACCGTCGATCGGGCGTTGTCAGGCTCGGTCGGACCCGGGCGGGGCTACCGTTCGGCCGCGCGGACGACGCGGAGAGCCGCTCGTGCGTAGTCGGCCGGGGCGGCATCGGGCCGGTGGACCTCGGCCATGGCGGCCAGCAGCGCCAGGTACTGCGGGTCGGCATCGGCCGCGTCCTCGACCAACTCGAACGCGGCGGAGCGCAGTCGGGTGAGGCTCGCATGGGTCTTCTTGCCTGCCGGCCCGCCGAGGTCGTGCTCCACCAGGAGGTCGGCGCGGGTATCCCCGACCGTGAGGACGCGCAGCCGCCGGTCGCGGGACCTCATGTCGGGGGCGAGGTCTCGGTAGAGCTGGCCTTTCGTGACGCTGGTAGCCATGAGTCTTCTCTCTTCTCTCTGCTTTCGGGACTGCTGCCCTCCGGGCAGCACCATAGGGTCTTGGGCGTACGCGGGAACTTGCGGGGCGGCCTGCGTCCGCGCCCGCTGGCCTGCACCAGTCGGCTTGGGGCGCCTGCGGTCGCAGTGCTGATACTCCGGCTGGTCCTCGTGGTGCTCAGCGGCGGACGGGGCGCCGGGTGCGGGACGGCGTGGCGGCGGAGGCCGGCCGGGTGGCCGTGGTGCGGGCGGTCCGGGGCGCCGCCCGGCCGGTGCGGTTCACGGTGGCGTACCTCTTCGACGCCCTGATCTGCGAGACCTTGTCTCGCTCGTCGGCGGCCTGGACGACGGGGAGGCGGCCGGGCTCGCGGAGGGCATAGAGGGCGCGCACGTAGGCGCGGGTCCGGGCCTCCCAGGCGCGTCCCAGGATGTGGCCGATCCAGGCGGCGGCGACCATGGGGCTGACGGTGTCGGCGATGAGCTGGGTCTTGTTGCGGATGCCTTCGCCGCGGCCGACATGGATCCAGGGGAAGTCGGCGCGGAAGCCGACGGCGCGGCCCAGGTCGGCGTGGCTGTGGGTGAGGCCGTCGGCCTCGCGCTTCCACCCGTACGCGGTGCCGGTCACCGTCGTGCCCGGCTCGTCGGCGGTGAACGTCCCGCCGCCCTTGGGCCGGCCGGTCAGGGGGTTGATGCCGCGTACGCCGCGGGTGTTGACCTTGTGCCCCTTCTCCCAGCCCATGCACGCGGCCCAGGTAGTGATCGGGACCGGCTTGCTGGGCCGGTAGCTGGTGAACGGTCGGGTGTAGCGCATGCACACCATGAAGCTGCGGTTCTTCTTCGAGGCGGCCCCGTAGTCGGCGGCTTCGACCAGGCTGAACTTCGCGTACTCCCAGCCCGCTTCGTAGAACTCCGAGGTGATCGCCTCGACCACGTACTCGGCGGCCTTGGACTTCAGGAGGTTCGAGGACTGCTCCATGGCCACCCAGCGGATGTTGTTGTGCTTGGCCTGTAGTGCCAGCGGCCAGATCACGGCTTCGGCCATGAGCCCGGTGCGCGCGTCCTTCAGCGCGGCCAGCGGGGCACGGACCTCGTCCCAGGTGGCTCCGGTGGGCGGGGCGTAGCCCTCCATACCGTCGCCGGCGTCGTCGACGATGATGAACCCGGCCGCGACCCCGGCCTGGCTGATCACTTCCTCGACGAGCCCCATGGCTTCCTCGGCAAGCCCGGCCAGCTTCCCGCCGGGCGAAAGGGTCTGGCACGGAGGGGAGAGGATCACCGCGACCACGTAGCGCAGTGCCGGGTTCGCCGGGTCCAGGTCCGTGACCGAGGCACAGATCCGCCGGAACCCGGCGGCCTGCGCCGTGGCGCACGCGGCTTCGGAGAGGTCCACTCCGACCATGTCGACGGGCTCGCCGAGCACGTGGACGATGCCCTCGCACCAACCGCCGGGGCCGGCGAAGAGGTTGACGACCCGGATCGGCGCGCCCGGCTTCGGCGCGTAGAGCCATTCCACCGGCCACGGCCCGGCGAGCTCCGCGCGCTCCTGGTCGCTCAGCGACGCGATGTAGGCATCGCGTTCCGCGTCGTCGAGCAGGTCGACGTCGTCCACCGGTAGGCCGAGGGCCGCGCGCACCTTCGCCACCGTCACCCGGGCTGCCTGGAGGACCCAGTACGCCATGTGCGCTCGGGCCCAGATGTCGGTGCTCTCCTCCTCCAGCCCGCCGCGGTACTCCCAGCCCTCATCCTCCACCGACTCGGGCAGCCGCCACCGGCGCGCCTGGTCGATGGCCTCGTACGCGGCGGTGATCTCGTCGGAGTGCGCGTCGGCCAGGGCCAACCGAGCGGCGCGCCTCGCGGCGGCGCGCTCCTGCAGCCGCTCCGCCTCCGCGAGGGGGCACGGCGGGGCCACCGCCGCGCCGCCCTCGTTGTCCATAGCCGCGGGGCCGCCGGGGTCGCTGATCGTGTCAGGCACCGGTCGGGCGCCGGGGTCGCTGATCGTGTCAGGCACCGGTCGGGCGCCGGGGTCGCTGATCGTGTCAGGCACCGGTCGGGCGCCGGGGGAGGGGACGTTCATCGTGTGCCTCTGTGCTTTCGGCCGGCCGGGGGCCGGGCGGCGGGAACGGCCCCGCTTCCGGGGCGGCCGGGTCACGGCCCGACAGTCAAGTCAATATGCAAAGTCAGAGCGTTAAGCAACCGTGTTCGGATGGGTGTGGCCCGGGGCTTCGTCCCGCAGCATCCACTCCACCTGCTGCTCCCCGAAGGCCCCGACCAGTGCGGCGATCTGGGCTTCCAGGCCGCGGTTGTTGATCGCGCTCGCCCGCTCGTCGGCGTCGTCGTGCACGGCGTCGAAGGCGTCGAGGCCACCTGGCCCAGGATGGGCGCCGTTGTTGTAGGCACTCGACGCGCCGCAGTGCACCATCTCGTACACGAGCTCGTCGACGTCCGTCTCCGTCAGCCCCAGCTCGTGGGCAAGGCGGACCAGCTCGGCGACGCCCTGCACTTCCTGGTCGGGGCGCGGTGGAGTGCCGGGCTCGGAGCGGTCGGCGTGCTGGCGCGGGGTGGTCATGCGAGCCCTCCAGGGGCGAGGTGTTCCGCCGGCATCGGCGAAGCGGTGAACTGAACGGGCTGGGCTGTGCTCGACGGCGTGACCGAGGCCGCCGTGACCGGGTCGGCCGGTCGGGGGCGGCCTCGGACGCGCGGGTGCTGCTACAGCCGGGACAGCTGGGCGTAGTTGTGCTCCCTGTCGGTCCAGGCCAGCGCCTGGACGCGGTGGGCGACCGTCCGGCCGACCCACGAGCCGGCCGGACCGGGATGGGACCGCTCGCCGGTGAGCCAGGCGTCCAGATCCCCGGCCAGGTCCCAGAGCCCGCCGGACGAATCCTCGGCGAACCACTGCGAGGTCCCGCCGCAGCCGAAGCCGTCGCGGTACTCCCAGACGCACACCAGGCGCAGCCCGGTGGTCGCGCCCAGGACGGCGAAGGCGGTGTCCACCTGCTCCTCGGTGTACCCGTCGCGGAACCGGCCCGTCATCCGGCCGTCGGCGATGACCGGGGCGAGTGCCTCGTCGGCGTAGTGGGCCGGTGCCGGGCGGCCGTCCGAGGCCGCCAGACCGGCGGACGGCTGCGGCGGCCTGGCCGGGTCTGTCGGCACGCCCAGAACGGCGAGCCGTTCTCGCAGCGTGGCGAGCTGTTCGGTGAGCTGCCGGGTGAGCCGTTGGCCGTCGGCGGAGACAGGGATACCGGTGGCCATGGCCTCCTCGTAGGACGAGGCGAGAGTGTTGCTCAGGTCGGCGGCGGCGCGGTGGGCCTGCCACACGTTGGGATCGGACATCAGGACAGCCTTCGTCGAGTCGTTGGGACAGGGCGGTGATGCGGCCCTGGCGCGGTACCGGGGCCGCCGGCGTACGAGACGGCGCTCTCAGGCGTCGTCGCCGGGGTCCTCGGGGATGGTGAGGTCGAACCCGAGGGAGCGGAGGCGCCACTTGATGGCCTCCACGATGTCGCCGCCCTCAAGGTCGGGGTCGGTCATCGCGGCCAGGACGGCGACCATGCCCGCCCTCACGTCGGGCCCCGGTGCCGTGCTGCCTGTCGACCGGCCGAACTCCCCGGCCAGCACGGCCATGACCGTGCCGAGCATCTCGACACGCTCATCGGTGTGCCGGTCGGCGGCCTCGTCGTGATCGTCGTAGTCGTTGCCGAGCAGCGCCCCGTCGGGCCCCTTGAACGGGGCGAGTTCGGCCTGGTGGCGGGCGAGCATGGAGGCATGGGCGGTGATCAGACTGTGCACTACGCCGCGGGACGAGCCCTCGGCCGTGCCCGGCGTCTGCGCCAGGTTGAGGCCGCGCAGCATCGCCGCGCACTGCAGCCAGCCGGCCAGGTCCTGGACCCGGTCGATGACGGGCCGGTCCCACTCGTCGAAGGGCAGGGCGGTCGCGGCGGTGAGTTCACCGAGGGCCGCGGCGACGGTGGCCGAGTCGGCGTCGCCGGGGAAGCTGGTCAGGGCTGCGCTGGTCATGGGGTTCCTCAAGGTGGGCGGGCGCGCCGGTCCGGCGCGGGGATGCTGTCGGGCGGTCCGGTCAGTTGGCGGGGGCGCCTGGGAAGCGGAGGTAGGGGTCCAGGACGACCTCCCCGCGTTCCAGGAAGGCGCGGAAGTCGTGGCTGCTGGTGGCCAGGCCGCCGAGCCCTTGGCCGCGCAGAGCGTCGGTGCCCACCGCGTAGTGGGGGCGGACGACGATCTCTCCGACGATCAGCTGGTGGACGCGCCGACTGCCGTACCGCAGAGGGTGGGCGTCGCCGGTGCCGGAGATGCGGCTGGAGCCGACGAAGGTGACCAGCCCGGGCCCGGAGTCCTGGACGTACATCCAGGACGGGACGTGGCGGGCGTGGGGGTCGAGCATGAGGCCGGCCAGGGCGGCGTCGGAGGGGCGGTGCGAGTTCATCGGGCAGTTCCTCGGGATTCGGGGCCGTGCCGGCGCCGCGCGGGCAGCGCCGGCACGTGCGGGGCTACTGGTCGGCGCCGGTCACGTGCAGCCCCGAGACGCTGGGCAGCCGCGACAGGATTGTGTAGAACTCCGCCGGCCGGTATCGGGCCTTGCGCTCCTTCTTGCCGAGCCGAAGCGCCAGGTGCACCTCCACGTCGGCGATGTCGTGGTCCCGGGTGGCGATGTATCCGGTGTCCAGGCACGAGAACGTCACCGACTCGACGCTCGTCATCAGTTCGCCGAGGGCGACCCGGTCGCCCTTGCGGGGCAGCGGCAGTCTGCCGGTCTCCCACGTGAAGCCCGCCTCGTAGTCGACCTCACCGTCGCTGATGCCCAGGCTGAAGCTGACCTCCGCACGCATGGCTGTTCTCCGTCTCCGTCGTTGTGGTGGCCGCGGCGCTGCGCCGCGCGGCCGGGTGGTCGTGCTCCTGGCGGGACTCGAACCCGCGCCGAGTAGACGAGCTTGGAAAACGCGCTTCCCTGCCGGGGGTTCGGGGGTGTCAGCCCCTCGTTGAGGTTCCCCAACCCTGGGGCTTTTGGCTGGCCAGGGCCCGGTCCCGGTGCATCCGCAACCGTCTCGTCATGACGCCGTTCCGTTTTACGGCCGCTCTTCCGCTGAGCTACAGGAGCGGGATCGGGCTGTGTGCCCTCCCCATGGCAACTACATTACACAGATTCGCAGAGTTAAGCAATCTTTGGGTGGGTGGCCCTCTCGGTCGTCAGCGGGGCTCGCCGCCGGCCCCCGCGTCGGGCTCCGCCGTCCCGGCTCGCCGCTGGTCGTTCCGGGCGGCCGGAGCGCCCTCGTACGGGTGCCAGGACGCTGCCGCCCGGTGGGGCAGGTGGGTCGCGACGATGCTCGGCCAGTCCGTCTGGTCGTGCTCCTTCGGGGTGGTCGGGTGCGAGATCCAGTTGGTCGCCCCGGTCTCGTCGCTCAGCAGCGCCTCGACCAGGCACTCCCGGCACAGGCCGATCTCGGGCGTCCAGTCCCGAAAGGTCGCGGAAGTCTGGGGATGCAGTACCGCGTGGCGCTGGGTGGCCTCCATGACCAGGCGTGGCCAGTCGACGGCGCGCGCCACCCGCTCCAGGATGGCCGCCATGGCGTCCTCGACCGCCCAGACGTCCTCGGCGGGCATGGTGGTGTAGCTGCGGGTGCGCTCGTCCCAGCGGTGATTCCCCAGCACGTCCTGCCGGAGGGTCTTGATCACGGCGAGTCGGTTGGGCATGGCTCTCTCCTGAGGTGGGGTGTGGGTCGGGTGAGGGGTGCCGCCCTGCGGCCGGCCGGGCCGATGTGCCCGGCCAGCGCGGGCTGCGGGTACTTCACAGATGCCAGTGCGGTGACCGGGTCCGTGTGGGGTATAGCAGTGGCCGGTGCTGGTGCTCGGCGATCGCCCGCTCGGCGCGCCGGTGCGTGGGCTCTTCGAGGTTGCGAGGGTCGCCGAAGGCGTCGCCGCAGGACACCGTCACGCTGTTGCCCAGGCGCCAAAGCCGCGAGTTGACCGCGCAGCAGGCGGAGTTGATGGTGTCGATGTCGTTCAGCCACCAGTGGTAGCGGCCCGGGTCGCGGCCCTGGAAGCGCAGTGCCGCGGCGGCGGCCCGGACCATGGTGCCGGTGCCGGCGCACGGTTCGAGCAAGAGAGCGCCGGGTGCGGGGAGATCAGTCAGCAGGATCTCGCCGGCAAGGTCCGAGGCGATCGACGGGGTGAAGAATTCGCCGGTGGCCTGCTTCTCGCCGTGGCCGCGCATTCGTTGGACCAGGAGGCCGAGCAGGTCCTCGGACTCGCAGCGGGCGAGGTCGCTGCAGTACTCCAGCAGGCCGGCCCGCACGAGGATGCGTGCGTAGTCGGCCAAGCCGCGGATGTCGCTCTCGTTCGGATCGGCGAGCCATGCGTGCAGCGGTCCGGCGGCGTTGGCGAGGGCGGGGTCGGACGCCCACAGGCTGTTCCAGCTGGCCCGCAGGGCGTCGGCCAGTTCCCCGTCGTCCAGGGGGATCAGCAGCGGGCCGTAGTCCGGTCCGTCCGCGCGGCTGGGGGAGCACAGGGCCAGCCCGGCCATCGTGCCCACCGCGACGGCCACCTCGCCCGTGCCGCCCCGGTTCTCCAGCCACCACCCGTGGGCGGCGTCGACGATGGACCGGCCGTGCTCGCGGCCGTCCTCGGGGACCATGAAGCGCCGGAAGCCGGCCGGAGGGATGCCGTACAGGGTCATGTCGTACTCCAGGAAAGGGGGCAGAAGGCAGGCCGGGGGCGGGGCGGTGGGGACGCCCGCCTAACCTCGTGCGAAGTCGAAGCCTTAAGGAATCTGATGGGCGTCAGGGAGGGCCCAGGGCTGAGCGGCCCAGAGTGCCTGGATCTCGGCCTGAACCGCTTTCAGGTCCGCGTCGATCTCCTCCAGCGGCCGGGGCGGCTTGTAGACGTAGAAGTGCCGGGTGAAGGGGATCTCGTAGCCGGTCTGCGTCCTGGCGTGGTCGATCCAGGCGTCGGGGACGAACGGCAGCACCTCCCGCCGCAGGTACTCCTCCGGGTCCTGGCCGAGCGGGACGTTCTCGAAGTCCCTCAGCGCCGGGTCCGGCAGCGGCCCGCCCGGCGAGCCCTGCATCTCGCCCTCGGGATCGGCCACGCCCCACGCCTCCCGCAGCGCCCGGACGAACACGGCACTCGACGGACGCAGCAGGCCAGCCGCGGCCACCGCAGCGGTGAGCGCGTCGAGGGCATCCGCCGCCGTCGCCCACACCGAACCGGCCAGCGGGCGCAGCGCCTCGGCGAACGCGGCCGCGTCGGTTGTCCGCTGGACCGGCTTCGCCGACGCCAACTGCGCGATCGACGCCTCGGTCGCTTCGAAGCGCAGCCGCAGCGGACGCTCGACCGTGATCCGCCGGTAGCCGAAGTCCTCGTTGCGGAAGACCTTCACCTTCCCGTCCCCCGCGCCGGCGGCACCGCCGGGAGCGTGCGCCAGCGGGACCGGCGGAGCCCCGGCGTACAGGCGGGTCAGCGCCGCGATGTGCTCCTCGCCGAGCTCCCTGCGCTTGTCGCCCAGCGCCCTGCGCATCTTGCGCCAGTGGTCCCGGGCGTCCAGCAGGACGACACCGCCCTTCCGGTCCGCGGCCTTGCGGTTGGTCAGCACCCACACGTAGGTGGAGATGCCGGTGTTGTAGAAGAGCTGGTCGGGCAGCGCGACGATGCCCTCCAGCAGGTCGTTCTCCAGGATCCACTGCCGGATGCGGGACTCCCCGGACCCGGCCTGGCCCGAGAACAGCGGCGAGCCGTTGAAGAGAATCGCGATCCGGCTGCCGCCACTCCCCGATGCGTCGACCGGCTTCATCTTGGCGATCATGTGCTGGAGGAAGAGCAGCGCGCCGTCGTTGACCCGGGGCAGCCCGGCGCCGAACCGGCCGCGCTCGCCCAGCTCCCGGTGCTCACGCTCGACGGCGTCCTGGGCCTTGCGCCAGTCGACGCCGAACGGCGGGTTGGCCAGCAAGTAGTCGAACGTCGCGCCCGCATGGCCGTCCTGCGTCAGGGAGTTGCCCAGCACGATGGCCTCCGGGGTCTGGCCCCTGACCATCATGTCGGAACGGCAGATCGCCCAGGACTCGGGGTTCAGTTCCTGCCCGAACACCTCGACGGGGCGGCCGGGGTCGAGACGCAGCAGCTGTTCCTGCGCGGCGCTGAGCATGCCGCCGGTGCCGCACGCCGGGTCCAGGACCGTCCGGGGCGCTCCCGGCGTGCCCGGTGCCTGCCTGTCGGCCGGAGCGAGGAGGTTCACCATCAGCCGGACGACCTCCGGCGGTGTGAAGTGCTCCCCGGCCGTGTCGTGGGACTGCTCGGCGAACCGCCGGATCAGCTCCTCGAAGAGGTAGCCCATCTGGTGGTTCGACACGACCTCACGAGGCCCCGCGCCCTCGCCCGGTGCCGCGCGCCCGGCGGCCTCCTCGGCCGGCCGGAGGTCCAGCTCGGCGAAACGCCCCACGACATGGTGCAGCAGTCCCGCCGCGGCCAGTCGTTCCACCTGCGGGCCGAAGCCGTACCGCTCCAGCACCTCTCGCGCCCCGGGCGAGAACGCGCCGCAGTACGCGAGCAGCTGCTCGGCGCAGTCCGCGCCCGCGCCCGCGCCCGCGATGGTGCGCAGCGTGAGCGGGCTGGTGTTGTAGAACCCGGCCCGTGTGATCGCTCTCAACCCGCCGTCCGGCGTGCCCTCGGCGACCGCGGACAGGACGGCGTCCTTGGTCGGCTCCAGGGCACACTCCAGGCGGCGCAGCACCAGCAAGGGCAGGATCACCCGGCCGTACTCCGACTGCTTGAAGTCGCCGCGCAGGAGCTCGCTCACCGCCCAGACCCGCGATGACAACTCGGCGTGCTTGCTGCTGTTCAACGGACACCTCTCCAACTGGGACGACACGGCCGGGCAGGGCCCTGCGCGGCCGGCAGGAACGAAGGGGACATCGGGACAGGTCCGGCGGGTGCGGGGCACGCCCCGCACCCGGCTGACCGGCGGGACCTCACGCGCACGACCGCCCGCACTCCTCGGGATCGTGGTAGCCGTCCGCGTACTCGCCGACCTTGTCGCGTACCGCCTGCGGCACCTCGGGCCCGAGCGTCGTCACCGAGCTCCACCACTCGTGGCCGGCCCCGCCGCGCCCCGGGTCGATGGTGTGCACGACGGCGCGGGCGGGGGCGCCGTCCATGTAGACGTGGACCTCGGTGCCGTCGTCGGGGGCGCGATCCACCACCACGTCGATCCGGGGGCCGACGGGAGGCCCGGCGGTCTCCGTCCGCGTCGGCGGCTGGGCTGCTGCCCTGCTCCACGCTCCGAAGATCTCGTCGCGGCCGTGGGGGCCCAGGGACTCGAGGAGCACCGCGTCGAGTGCGCCCAGGTCGACCGTCGCCCACCCCGCGGGCAGGCCCTTGTCCAGGTCGTCGGCGCGGCCGTGGAGGAAGCCCAGGACGGAGGACTTGGTCACCCGCGGGTCGTCGGCGGTCAGTTCCAGACGGCGTTCCATCTCGGCGGCCGCGTCACGCAGTGCGGCGGAGCCCGTGACGGCGGACCGGTGGAGGGGGCTTGCGGGCATGGGGTCGTGCGTCATGGAAAGTCCGATCTCGGTGCGAGCCGGGGGCAGCCCGGCGGGAGGAGGGGGCCCGGGGCGGGGCAGGCTGAGCTGTGCAGCGGTCAGGTGTTGAACGCGGCTTCGTCCGCTTCGTCCCGCCAGCGGCGCGACTCGATACGGCGGGCGATCCGTCGTTCGGCCTGCTTGGCCCGGCCACGGGCGAAGGTGAAGTAGAAACAGGTGCATCCTTGGCGGGCCCGGACGCACCCGCCCCGGTGCCCCGGGCGGGTGGCGGGGAGCAGCATGCGCATGAGGGCTCCGTGCGGGGTTGTAACGATGGTGCAAGACGGCGGGACGCCGGACCGGCTCATGACCGGCCCGGGCATGGCCGACTACCCGCGAGCGGCCTCGGCCCGGGCGTCTTCGGCGGTGTAGCCGCAGTCGCATCCCGCGCGGCAGTACGAGCCGGCCGGGGCGAGGCAGCCCTCACAGGGTTCGTCGAAGTCCTGGGGCAGGAACGGTCGGCGCTTCGTGGAATCTTGGGCGGGCTGAGGCATGGACATGGCTGCTCCGAGGTTCGGGCTGACCCGGGTACGCGGGGCAGTGCGGGGGCGGTGGAGGCTCCGAGGGCCGGTCACCTCTCGATGGGCCCCGAGATCGTGATGGTGGTCGAGGCGTCGGTGGCCCCGTCGAGGGTCGTACTGGCCCAGCGCAGTGCGCTGACCTCGGTGATCGGGCCGAGTTCGCCTCCGTAGGGGTCTTCCCCGGTGATCAGGAGCTTGACGTCGACGTCTCCCGTGCTCTCCAGCAGCGCGGTGAGCCGGGCGATGAGGTCGCGGACCGTCAGCGGGTGCTCGGAGTGCGCCTGCGGGGTGTCCTCGTCGTCGTTGCGCCCTTCGAGCAGGACCGTGACGGGGCCGGTGCCGCGGTGACCACGATCCGCCTTCACGCCGACGACGGGACCCTCGGCACCCTCCCACTCGCCGGAGAGGAGCGAGCCGACTTCGACGTTCCCAACGCGCTGCTGCTGCTCCTCAAGTCGCTTGAGAAGTTCCGAAATTCGCATCGCTGTGCCCTTCATGACGAGGAGACCGACGGTGTAGTGGTCGGCGCGCTGAGCGGCTGATAGCGCAACCATATGTGAAGTCGCAGAGTTAAGCAATCTTCTAGAGGGAGAGCTGTGCCCCTGTTGAGAGAGTGCACGCCGCGTCGCCGGGGAACCGGCCCTCCCGGTCCGGCCAGACTGCCTGCCAGACGGGCGGGTTGCGGCGGTAGACGGTGCGAACCAGGACGAAGGGCAACGGACTGCCCGCCCGCCTTAGCCGCAGCGAGTAGCCGCCCCCGGTGGCACCCTTGATCTCCATGGCCGGAGCCGGGGGAGTCTGCTGCTCAAGCAGCCGCGCGGCCAGGGAGTCGAGTACGGCGCAGGACATCCCGTAGTCGAGCCCGCTGACCGCCAGTTCGTAGCCTCGGCGGACGTGTAGTCCCACCGTGTAGGCGAGCGAGGGTTCGCCGGCCTCGGGGTCGGCCGGGATGAACGGGATCGCGTACCCGTTCGCGTTGATGCGGGCCGCCAGTTGCTGCAGGTAGGCGGCCATCTGCTTGCGGGTGTCCGCGGGGATCGAGGGCACGGTCCATCCAATCGGGAGGGTCGGGCGTCGGGGCCTTGCGCCGGGCCGGCGAGGTGGGTTCGGATCCGGGCCGTCCCGCCTGCAAGGGATGCGGAGGTCGGCCGGGTGCCAAGACGCTATTGCAATTCATAGACTTAAGCAAATGTCCGCGATGTGGCCCATCCTCCCGGCTGCATGCCCGGAAGGCTGTTGGAGGCGAAGATCACTCGGCAAGTACTGCCGAAGATCCCGCAGGGAGCACGACATGCATGTCCGCAACGTCATTGGCGACGGCGTCACCCTTCACCGCCCCGTCATCCAGGCGGGCAGGATCGGCTCGGCGACGACAAGCCGTCCTCCGCGCTCGACCTCCTGGACACTCAGGGTGCGCCGGTCGCGCTGACGCGGGGCGAGTACGAGGCGCTGAACACCTGCCAACTCGCCGACCCTGACGCGCAGAACCTCCGCGGCCTGACGGCCGGCCCTGCCGGACTCGGCGGGCTCCGATCCCCGTCCCGGCCAGTGGCCGGGGCCGACGGAGCGGAGAAGATCACCTATCAGGCGGTCTGGAGGGCCACCGGACACCGGGAAACCCCAACCCGGGCGGGACCGCCCTGGAATGATGAATCCCTACATCGCACCAGATCGGCAAGGGGACGAATGGGCCTGCACATTTCGCGGATCGAGATACGTAACTTCCGCAACTTCCGGCACCTGGTCATCGACGACTTCCCCGCCCACGCGGTGATCGTCGGCGAGAACGGCGTCGGCAAGTCGAATCTGCTGGAAGCGATCCGCCTGGTCCTCGACCCGTCGGTCTCCGACGCGCGGCGCATGCTGCGTGAGGAAGACATCTGGGAAGGGCACCCCGCAGGTCTCGCCGGCGGAGCAGAAGTGACCATCGTGGTCGAGCTGCGCGGCTTCGACGACGACGCTGACGCCAAGAGCATCCTGTCCAGCGCCACGGTCGACTTCGATCCCTACGTAGCGCGGCTGACCTACCGCTTCGCCCCGCGCACGGAAGTATCAACCGCCGATGGCTCCCAGGTGCAGCCCACCGGCCGGCCGCTGACCGCGAAGGACTACGACGTTGTCGTCTTCGCCGGCGACCGTGAGACCAACGACGTGCGGGCCATCCGCCGCGAGGTGGCTCTGCGCGTCCTGCCGGCCCTGCGTGACGCCGAGGGGGATCTGCAGAACTGGCGGCGCAGCCCTATGCGGGACCTCCTCGAACGGCTTCCCTTGGACCCGGCGAACCTGGAAGCCACCGCCTCGGCGATCGCCACCGCAGTCGACCAGCTCACCAAGGACGACAACGTCGCCAAGCTGGAGGGGCACCTGACGGACCGGCTGGGAGAGATGTTCGGGCCGCGCCTGGCCGTCCAGCCCACCCTCGGCTTCGCCTCCTCCAAGCCGGACGAACTGATCCGCGCCGTACGCCTGTTCTTCGACACGGCCCGCCGCAGGAGCATCTCCGACACCAGCCTGGGCAGCGCCAACGTCATCTACCTCGGCCTGCTCCTCGAGGCCCTCAGCCAGCAGCGACTCGACGAAGAGTTCATCGCCACCCTGGTCGCCGTGGAAGAGCCAGAGGCCCACCTCCACGTCACCCTCCAGCGGCACCTCTTCGGGTATCTGCTGCGCACCGGGCCGTCGCTCATCCTCACCACCCACAGCCCGCACATCGCCGCCGTCGCCCCGGTCCGCTCCTTCATCGTGCTGCGCGCCACGGAGAACGGCACGACCGGCGCCACCACGGCCGCCCTCCCCGTCAGTGACGAGGAAGCCGCGGACCTGGAGCGCTACCTCGACGTCAGCCGTGCCGAGGTCCTCTTCGCCTCCGCCGTGGTGCTGGTCGAAGGACTGGCCGAGCTGTACATCCTCCCCGCCCTGGCCGAAGCCGCCGCCTTCGACCTCGACGCCTACGGCACCGTGGTGGCCAGCGCCCACGGCACCGACTTCAAGCCCTACCGGGCGCTCCTGGGCCCGAAGGGCCTTGACACCCCCCATGTGGTCGTCACCGACGGAGACGCCGCCCTCGACAAGCGCGGTGTGCGGGAAGCCGGCCTCAAGCGGGGCGCGAAACTCCACCCGGAGGCATCCCGCAGCAAGGCACTCCTCGACCAGATCGCCCTCCTCCCGGAAACCGATGCCGCCGACTACCAAACGACCCGCGATCCCCTCGCCTCAGAACTCCAGGCCCACGGCATCTACATCGGCGCCCAGACCCTGGAGACCGACCTGTGCTCCCTGTTCGGCGAGGAGATCATCCAGGCCTTCGAGGAGCTGAACGCCAACACCACCGCGCGAGACGACGTGAGCCGCGGGGTCGCCAACGAACGGAACACGACCGTCGACCCCGAGCTGCGGAAGAAGATGCTCAAGCGGATCGGCGCCCTCGGCAAGGGCCGCTTCGCACAGCGCCTCGCCGCACACATCGCACAGGTCGACCTGCAAGGACGCATCCGAGCCGCAACCCAGACCCCCTGGAACGTTGCACTCGACGAGCAGGCCCTGCGCCGGCTTGGCACGGCTTCCTACATCTTCCTGGCCATGGAACGCATCAGCCTTGCGGCCCGCGGAACGTCACTGTTCCCCGGCCCCACGACGCCGCACGTCAACGGGCAGGGCAGCGATGCAGGTCAGTGACACCCTCCTCGCGGAGCTCGACAGTCTGCACCCCAGGCAGCGGGCCGCCGTTCTCCACGACGGCAACGTCGTTCTGCGGGCCGGCCCCGGAAGCGGGAAGACACGCACCCTCGTCGCCCGGATCGCCTACGTCCTCCAGACGCAGATCTCCTCCTTCCGCGGCGTCGCCTGCATCACCTACACCAACCCGGCGGCCGAGGAGATCCGCCGCCGCGTCCACCGCAGCGGCGTGCGCGCCGAGGGGCGGATCACCTGCTCCACCGTGCACGCCTTCTGCCTGAACGAGATCCTGCGCGCCTTCGGACACCTGACCGGGCAGCCGGCGCCCGAGGCGGGACAAGTCCTCAGCAAGGCGGCCATCGAGGCGCTCCTGCAGCGCTGCTTCGACCAGGTCGGCATCGGCGAGGTCCTCGCCCAGCACCGCGTGCCCCAGAGCACCAAGATCCGCAGAGCCCTTGCCTGCAACGAAGCCCTGGACAGCTTCGACCCGCGGGAAGTCCAGGCCGCACGCCTCTACGACGAACAACTCGTCCTCCGAGACGAGATCGACTTCGAGGCCATGGTCATCCGGGCCCTGCACCTCGTCAGGGAGCACGCACATGTCCGCGATCTCCTGCGCGCCCGCTTCCCCCACCTCGTCGTCGACGAGTACCAAGACCTCGGCGGAGTCCTTCACGAGCTCGTCCTCGCCCTGCGCGACCTGGCCGGCATCACCGTCTTCGCCGTCGGGGACACCGACCAGTCCGTCTACGGCTTCACCGGCGCCGACGCCAAGTACCTGACCGAACTGGCAGACCGAGATGACTTCCGCGACCTCGAACTCGAGGTCAACTACCGCAGCGGCCAGGACATCATCACCGCCGCCGAAGCCGCCCTCGGACATTCCCGGGGCCGCCTCGCCCGCGAAGGCGCACCCCCCGGCGACGTCAACCTCGAACAGGTCGAGGGAGGCCTCCAAGACCACGCCCGAGTGACCTGCGATCTCGTCGAACAGGCGCAGAGCAACGGCATCAGCCCCGAGCGGATCGCCATCCTCTACCCTGCTCGCGGCCGCCTGCTCGACGACGTACGCAGTGAACTCACCCGACGCGAGCTGGACTTCCGGCACGAGGGCGACGACAAGCTGCCCGCCGGCAGCCTCTCCCGCTTCATCCAGCGCTGTGCCGCCCGCGCCGTCACCAACTACCAGATCCACGCCGCATCCGGCGCCGACCGCGCCGACATGCTGCGCCGTGCCCAAGCACCGTCCCTTGCCTCCCTCGCACGCGCCCTCACCACACTGCGCACCGAGGCCCAGCTCGCCCCTCCTCCCTCACGGCTCCTCCTGCCGAGAGCTCTGCAACAGTGCCTCGACCCCGCGGAGCTCTACCCCGCCGACGCCCCGGCCCACGCCTGGCTGGAGCAGCTGCGCGCCGGCGTGGCTCTCGACGAAGTAGCCGCAGGACACCCTGACCAGGACAACACGAGCAGCCTCGACGGCCTGGCCGCTCTGTGCCGTTCCAAGGATCTTGTGCTGCAGGACCTCGCGCGCGGCGAGGAAGTCGTCGGAAAGGTCCTGCTCGCCACCTACCACGCGGCCAAGGGCCGAGAGTTCGACACGGTGATTCTGCCGGGCCTCCTCCAAGGCCTCATCCCGCGCGATGTCCCCAGCGGGAACCAGTGGCGGAAGCCCACGGAAGCGGAGCTCGAGGAGCAAAGGCGCACCTTCTACGTTGCCCTCACCCGTGCCGAATCGACCGTGACCATGATCGTCGGCCCCGGGTACGAGACCAAGAACGGATACTGGATGTCCTTTGGACCCTCAGCCTTCGTGATCGAGATGGTACGGCGCCTCTTCCCCGAAGAAGAGACCTGACCAGGCGGGCGCACCCGGCCCCGGTCCGTCACTCCGCCCCCGACTACGGTGATCGGCATGACACTGGGGGACATGCTTCAGCGCTACGCCGTGCAGGCCATGGCGGCGACGGCGATCGTCAGCGAGGCCACCATGGCACAGCTGCGCGGACCGGCTGCCGGTATCGCTGTCGGCGTCGCGGCGGCGGCCGGGGGACTATGGGCGCTGCAGGGCCGAGCCCGGCAGAAGTCGGCCATCGCCATGGGACCGTCGGCCCAGGCATTGACCTGGCAGGTACACGCAGGCCGCAAGCCCCTCCCGTCCGACAGTGACACCTTCCGCCACATCGCCGAAAGGATGCGGCAGACCTCCGAGCATGTACGCCGCACTACCGCCGAGCGCGGACTGAAGAAGGTCACCCTGGCCACCTCCAGCGAGACCTCCAGCTGGGCCGACGCCCGCTCCACCGGCCGAGGCCGCCAGGGGCACGTGTGGCTCGGCATGCGGTGGCTCCACCCCCGACACACTCACCACCTCCCCGCGGTCCTGGAGCACGAGCTCGCTCACCTCCAGCGCCGCGACACAGGCAAGCGCATCGCCGCCGAGTCCGCCGCCGTCGCGGCGGTCGCCCTGGCCGCCGGCCTGCTGCCCCTGCCAGCCTTCGCCCTGGCCACAGCCGCCTCAGGGACGCTTGCCGTCATGTACTCCTGGTGGGGCGAACTGGCCTGCGACCTCGCGGCGGCCCGCGTCTGCGGCCGGACCGCAGTGGCCGACATGTGGCGCGACGACCTGGCCCGCGACCGGACCGGCCCTCTTCTGCCCAGGGCCTGGGCGGCCGTGCGCGGCATGCGCACACACCCTCCGCTCCGTCTGCGGGTCCTCTGCGTCGAGCGCGTTCCCCTACGTGACGAGTCCGGAAGAAGCGCTCACCCACTGCACACCCCGGTTGCCACCTAACCTGGCCAGCTTCACGAACAGCCTCCTGGCCAGACCCCGCCGAAACTCACGCTGCGCCCGACGGGAAGAGCGGGCGGGGATGTTCGCAGCGATCTGGCGACGGATCAGCGCTGTGACGGGCGAGGCGTTGCTGCCGTCGATGGCTGACTGCTCGGCCACCGGTTGAGCAACACGACGACCCGGCAGGGCCGTTTTCGATGCCCCTCGCCCGAAGGGGTTGTCGCTGCACGGCGATCTCCCGCACCCGACCCCGCACGCTCGCCGTGGGCAGGAGACGCCACACCCGAGCAGATTCTGCAGTGAGTGCAATTGATTGCACTCACTGCAAAATCTGGCATGATGGACGGCATGAGCGTATTCAGCGACATCGCCGCGATCTGCCATCCGATGCCCAGCCCAGGAGAAGTGCCCGACGACATCTACAGCGACGTATGCGAGTCCATCCACGCCCGGCGGGAGGAGATGATCCAAAGCCTTGAGGCCGCCGCCGACGCGGACAGCGAGGAGAACGAGCCGCTGCTGTCCGCCATTGGCATCGCCCGCTACCGCAAGGAGCAGGCCGAGGCCGAGATCCGCCGACTGATCGCCTATGGAAGGGAGTTCACCCGCCCCCGCCCCTACGTGCTCGCCGACCTCGCCGGCGCCGCCAGCATGTCCATCTCCGGGGCCCGCATCGCCTACGGCCGCACCGAGGTCGCGGACGTGGAGCAGGCCCTGGGGCGCCCGCCCCGCGACCGGAGCACGAACCGGCCCGACGCCCCGGACGGCACGGGCAGCGCATCATGACGGCGCGCCGCTCCCACACCAAGAAGGCCGGAGTGCGGGCACCGGGTTCCGGCGCCGCCGCCCCCGCTCTTCGCGCTCGGCTCCACGCGCATGCCTCCCGCCCACTGACGCAGGTCGATGCGATCCGGCTCAAAGCCGGCCTGACGGGGTGGTTCGGCTCTGATCAGTGGCCCCGCTACCTGGCCGCGGACGGGATCGCCTACGGGGAGGCGGCATGGCCCGAGCAGTGGCCGTCCGCCTCACTCGCTGAACGGATGGCGCTCCTTGCCGCGGACGAACCGGACCCGCTGACGGTCTGGCAGAACGCAGACACCGTCTACGCGGACGCACCCATGTGCGACATGGTCACAGCCGCCGCCCAGACCTTCCCCCGTCAGCACGTCCGGCGCGACGAGTTCCTGGCCCCCATCGGCGTCCTCCTCTTCGCCAAGCCTGTCCCGTCGGCCGCCTTCGAGTGGTCACGCCCCGACCAGCCGCCCGTCAGTGCCATCACCTGGGCCAGCTGCGACAACGGCATCAACGCCTTCACCTGGATCCGGCAGCCGCCCGGCGCCTACGAGATCAACGGCGTCACGGTGCAGCTCACCGCGCTCTACCCCCACCTCGCCTACATCGTGCCGTGGGACGCCCCCGCGGATGCGGGCACGCACGGCGTCTCCATGCTGCGAGCCCTCTCCGCGCTCGCCCGGCAGCCTCTGACCCGCGAGGACTCCCCGAAGATCCACCAGTCCGTACGCGCCGTCGCCCGCAGTGCCAAGATCCGCCAGGAGAGCTTCCGGCGCATCGCCCTGCGTCGTCCCGAGGCCGCCGCTCACGAGCTCTCCGCCGCACGCGCCGCCGCCGAAGGCCGCACGCTGGCCGGCCACTGGGTCCGCGGCCACTGGCGCGACCACTACTACGCCAGCGTCGACGAGCACCGGCCCATCTGGATCGAGGGCTTCCCCCGCGGAGACTTCACCCGCCCCGCGCCCGCCAGAGACCGGCTGCTGGTGGCCCGCGGCGACCGCACGGCGTGATCGGTGATCGGCCCCGACGGCGAGTACGGGCGACAGATGAGGCCGCGGCCGCCCAAGGCGGTGTGCAGTCTGAGGCCGGAACACCCCAGGCCGGGCAACCGCCTGGGTGGGGAGCAGGGGCGCGACCACGGGATTCGCCCTTGCCGGGCGCGGGGCGCCATCACGGGCGCGGCGGTCCTGGCGGTACGGAGATCCGCGCCGGCGCGTCGCCGGATCGGGTCCTGTGGCGAGCGGTAAGAGCGCACGGTGGCTGCGGGCGGCCTGGGTGGGAGATCGTCCTCGGGCGGCCGTGCCGTATGCCGGCCCGGAGGGCCGTCAGGCCAGGCTGGCGATGCTGTGCCGGACCCCGGCCAGGAGCTGGGCCACCGCGGCGTCATTGGAGACCGGCCGACGGCTCCGCCACTCGTCCATGATCGCTGTCACCGCGTCGCCCGCCGCCCGCACCTGTGCGGCCACGTTCGCCGGCAGTTCCGCGCCCGCCGCGGGACCGGTCACGACGACAGTCCCGTACAAAAGGTAGGAAATCTGAAGGTTGCGCCAGGTCGACGCCAGCGCCCAGGCGGTCAGGTTCGGCTCCGGACTGCCATTGCCGCGCACGTGCAGCAGCACCTCGGGGTGATAACGGCCCTGGTCCGCGCCGCCGCCCACCAACTCCCCGATCGCGGCACGCCACCTCTCGGCATCCGAGGGCAGGACCGTGCTGCTCACCGATCCGTCCGGCGCGATCACCAACGCGTTGTCCACCACACCCCCTTGTAGCCCTCTGTCCTGCGCATTCGGCTCCCGGCGAGTCTACCGAGCCAAGGGCAGGCCGCCGTCGGGGATCAGCGTCCCCCGGGCGGGGCGGGGAGCCGCCCCGCCCCACGCAGCGTGCTCCCACACAACCCACGCGGGCCGGACGGCTGCCCCGACGCGGCACCAACCGGCCGCCGTGCTCTCCCGGTCCGGCTCGCTGCCCGCCGTCCGGCTCCGCCATACCGGAGCCGGACCGGTACGGCCCGGCGGGATCACCACCGGCGCGGCGCTGTGTACGGCTCCCACATCGGGGCTTCGCGCTGGCCGCGCCGCTCACGGTCCCCGGTCATCGCGGTGATCCGGTGCACCGGGACCTGGATGGGCCGGTGGCCGTGCTGTGGGGTGAAGGTGAGCACGCGGCGGCGTGCGTCCCAGCCGGTCAGCAGGCCGTACAGGCTCACCAGTGCCTTGTCGGTGCGCGGCCCGGCCTCGACGTCAAGGCGCACGACCATCCAGGAGTAGTGGTGCTCGGCCAGGTCCTGCAGCTGAGCCGCGGCCGGGCCGGTCGCGGTGTCGTCCGGCACCCACGCCCACACGCCCTCGCCGAACGCGTTCCGCCACTGCCGCCGGGCATCGCGTTCGCGCTGCTGCGCCCAGTGGCTGTCGGAGATGTCGGGGCGGGCGGCGCGCTGGTCGGCGCGCGCCGAGCGGACCTGTGCCGAGGCCTGAGGCCGCTTCCCGTCCGCGGCGACGTCCTCGGGCAGGTACGGGTACACGGTGCGCAGCATCCCGAGCGCGGCCGACTCGGCCGCCGCGTCCGCGGTCTCCGGCACGGCGGCGTCCAGGGCGTCGCCGGCGGTCAGCACCGTGGTCTGGCCCCAGCGCGGCCGGTCCTCGTGCGCGACGGCGTGCTCGACCGCGTACCGGGGCACCGCCAGCACCACGGCGTGCCGCTTCCGGTTCCGCCCGTACGCCTCCTCGCGGAGCCCGGCGGGTACCGCCGGCCCGACCTGCCGGAACTGCGAGAGGTAGGCGAGGTCGCCGCGTTGGGTCAGCGGCCAGTCGGCCACCATCAGCAACTGTTCGTCCTCCCCGACCGCGCTCTGGGAGGCGAACTCCTCCTCCAGCCGGCCGCACCACCGCTCCACGAACGCGGCCCACAGCTGCCGGTACTCCTGCTGCGCCCACTGGGCCGGGCTGGAGCAGGAGCCGACCGGGGTGAGCGCGGGGGAGGGCAGCGCGGACACGTCGACCACCCGCTGCCGCCCCCACCGCTCGAACAGCGCCCGCCGGGCCAGATCCTGGGCCTGGACAGGGCACCGTCCCTGCTCGCGGGCGTGTGCCCACGACAGGCGGACGCAGTCCCACACCCCGACCTCCGTCCACCGCCGGTCCCCGCCGACGGCCTGCTCCAGCACCCGGGCCTGCTCGTGCACGGCCGGCTCGCGGCCGACCGCGTCCAGCGCCGCGCCGACCGTCACGCTCGCCACCGCCGGCGGCGCCGCCTCCCGGTACACGGCCAGCTGCTCCTCGGCCCGCTCCAGCACCTGCGACCAGCCAGCCATGGCCTTCCACGCCTGCGCGCCGAACTCGTCGCCCGAAAGCACCGGCCGCAGCAGCTCCCGCACCCGGGCGTCGTTCTTGCGCGGCGAGCGGTCCAGCGCGATGGCGTACCCGAGCCACGTCCGCGCCCCGGTGTCCTCACGCAGCGAGCCGACGAACCGGTCCGCAGCCACCGTGAGGGAGCACGCCCGCCACAGGGCGACCACCGCGTCCGGTAGCCGTCCGGGCAGCAGCCCGGCGCAGCGGGCGCAGACCTGGTCCAGCACGTCCAGCAGCACCAGCTCCTTCGGTTCGCACGCCGCCCGCGCGGCATGCTGGCAGTGCTCCGACCACGTCTTCTTCTCGGTGGGGACATGCCACTTCCCGCCCCCGCCCGAGCGCACCAGGCCCAGCGTGGCCCCGGTCACCGCCGGGAGCGCCATCCCCAGCCGCTCCAGGTCGGCGTGCGCCAGTACACCGAGGTCACGCCGGGCCATTGACTTCCCGCTCCTTCAGCTCGTTGTTGTCCTCGTCGCCGTCCCGGCGTCCGTGGAACATCATCGAGGTGCCGCCTTCGGGCAGGTACCAGCCGTCCGCGGCCATGTACGGCGGGATGTAGGCCGGGTTGGTGTCGGTGTTCAGGGGCGAGTCGGCGTTGACGACGTCGCGGATCACCCGGCGCTGGACCTCCCGGAAGTCGTAGCCGTCGGGTCCGTCGACCTCCCAGGTGATGTCCCGCAGCGCGGCCCGGCCGTCCTCGGGCGTGCCGGTGGTTTCGACCATGGGGTGGGCCTCGATCAGCCCGCCGTACAGGCACAGGACGATCAGGAGCTGGCAGACGCGGTCGGAGAACTCGCCGAATCCGTACTCCTGTCCGCAGCCGCAGGACGGGGCGTGGGCGTGAACGGCGAACTCCACCTCGTAGGGCTTGCCGGTCAGCGCGTACGGGGGGAGAGGCTGGCCCGGGCCGCCGGGGCAGGGGTGAGTGGTGTCGAACAGGTTGATCCAGACCTTGACGGACGTGGCCGCGAAGCCGGTGTACTCCGCTTCCAGGGCTTTCTCCAGGCGTTGGTGGGCCGCGTACGCCTTCTCGTCCACGCTCTGCCAGCCCTCGCCGAGCCGGTGACCGGCCAGGTGCAGGAACCGGTCGGTCAGCAAGGACAGCTCCTCGGCCGTCGGCAGCGTCCCGTCCGCCGCGCCGGACTCGCCGGCGGGCACGTCGGCAGCGCCCCGGTGGCCGGCAGCGCCATCGTCGTGGGCCGGCCAGACCTGGGTGAGTTCCTCACCGGGTTCGGCGCGGCGCACCAGCGCGAGGTCGGACAGCGTCATCCCGAAGAAGGAGTGGCCGTCCCACACACTCAGCCAGGGCACGTCCACCGGGCCGGTGCTGCGCGGGTGGACGTCGGTGACCTCGACGCAGACCTGCACCGGCTCGGGGAACTGGGCGCCGGGCCCGTACCACAGGGCCAGGACCCGGGTCCGGGTGGCGAGGAACTGCTGCGCCTGGCGCAGTGCGTGCTGGCTGTGGTCCGAGGGGATCCACCAGCCGTCGCGGGTCCAGGCGTGGTCGGCGTCGACCAGCCCGGGGCCGCCCGCGTCGTAGAGCGTTTCGGCGGCCTGCTGCCGGGCCTCGGCCCGCAGCGCCGCGCACGGCTCGCCGGCCGGGGCGGTGCTGCCCAGGCCCTCGGCGTCAGCTCCGGTGACCGGCGCGCCGTCCCAGGCGGGGACACCGGGGGATGCGAAGGGGAGCGTGCCCAGGATGACGGCGACCTGGTTCGCCCGGTCGATGCTGTGGCTGATCCGCGCGTCCGCGCCAGCGGCGGAGGGGCGCTCGTCGTCGTCCTGCGCGCCGTAGCGGCGCCGCGGGTCGTCGGGTTCCTCGTCCAGGCTGTGCCCGAGCAGCATCGGCAGCAGCTGGTGCTGGAGGAGTGCCGCGAGGCCGCTCTCGACGTTGGAGGCGTCCCCGGTGACCGTGAACGGCTTCATGGTCTGTGCGAGGCCGTCGCCGAGGGAGTAGACGAGGTGGTAGGGGGTGCGGTGACGGTCCCGCTCGCAGGCCTGGGTGGTCAGGGCCACGGTGTAGGCGATGGCGGCTGGCCACAGTGGGTCCCTCCAGCGCACCCCCACCTCGCGACACAGGGTCTTCGCCGCGGCGCGGGCGGTGGGGTCGTGGCGGTCGACGGCGTCGACGAGCGCGGCCAGAGTCGCGCCGGCGCCCAGGTGCCGGAACATCGGGTGACGGTCGGCGGGCGGCGGCAGCCAGATCCAGGAGCGGGTCAGCGGCTCGCCCCAGCGTTCCATCACGAACGGCCAGCCGCCACGCTCCCGCAGCGTACGGTCGAGCCGGGCGCGCAGGTTGGCCCCGCAGGTCAGCGCGAGGACGGCCGCGACCGCGTCCCATCCCGCCGGGGCGGACAGGTCCTCGTGAAGGAGCCGGTCGAGACCCACAGCGAGGTAGGGCAGGTCGGTGCGGTAGTGCTGGTCGCCGTCGAAGATGCACGCGGGGCACACCGGCGTGGCGCTGGGCGAGTTCCCCAGCAGGTGATGCGCGGGGTAGCGGTCGCCGCAGATCGGGCATGGCGTGGTGGAGTGCTCCTCCATGCCCCGCACTCTGGCCAGCCGGGTCCGGCCGAGCTCGGCGTCCAGGCGCTGCGCGGTGGCCCGGACCGGCTCGGTGGAGCAGTCGGCGAGACCGTCCTCGAAGTCGTCCACGGTGGCGTTCCCGGCCGGGCACATCGCCATCAGGTAGAGCGGCTTGGCCAGATCGCACTGCTCGGGGTCGTCCGGGTCGCGCTCGGCGCCGTCGTCCGCGTCGTCGGCGCGCCCCACCGACAGGCTCAGCCCGGCGACGGGCCCGGCGTACGCGGTCAGGCCGAAGCACTCCAATTCGGTCTCATCGCCCGCGCCCCAGCCCAGGCGGCGGAACTCTTCGACGAGGGCCTTCAGGTAGTCCTTCGCGAGGAAGGGGCCCGGATCTGGCGCGAGCGCGACCTGCTCGGCGAGGAGGCGCACGGCCTCGGCGCGGCCGGCCTCGTCCAGAACCTCGGGCAGCAGCCCCTTCTCGGCGGCGTCGACGACGCGCTGCAGAGCACGTTGGTAGCCCATCCGCGTCTGCGCGTCGAGGGCCTTGGCGATCTGCCGGCGGTTGGTGGGATGCGTGTTGTGCTTCGGTGACACGACAGCTCCTGCGCGCTTCCGGTCCGTGCCGCCCCACCACGACAGGAGCCAGAGCGCGTACAGGGGCGGTCACACGATGATTGGAAGCGCCAAGCATCACCACTGCATCACCCTCCAGCGGCAGCTGGATTCGCCACGGCCCGGAGGTGGGCCCGGGCAAGGCACGTCACGGTGAGGTGCGTTTCCCCTGATGCTACCGGGCAGCCAGCCGCCCAAGGCCGCGGTACGCCAAGTCCGCCGCAGACGGCGACAGCCGACTCGCAAGCAGGCCCAGGGCACGGCCCTGACCGGAGCCCTCGACGCGTGACGCACCGCCCGCCGGGGCCGCGTCAGCGGCGGGCTTCCGCGGCCGCCTTGAGCTTGGCCTCGACCTCGGGCGGGAGCGGTAGCACTGGCGTGGCGCCCGGGTTGGTCGGCCCCTCGTCACGGACGCCGTCGGGCCCGGCGATGGCCGTCCAGCGGCTGATCTCACGGACCTGGTGGGCGGAGACCTCCCACAGGGAGTGCCCCGCTGCCATCGAGTCCGCACCGCCCATGTCGAACCAGTTGATCCGCATGTACCCGCCGTACAGGGCCAGCGCCGTCGACATCCATGTCACCGAGACCGGGTCGACGTCGCAGGCCCACCCGTTGTGGTGCGGATGCGTCCGGTACTCGAAGTACCCCAGGCCGTCGCGCCGGGCGAACGCGGGCAGCGGGCCGGACGCTGGCACGCTGTCGGTGCCGTCGCTCGTCAGGTACATCTCGCGTGCCGCGCACCCGGGATCGTCACAGGGCACCTCGGTGTCGGACAGCCGCAGCCACAACGCGACCTGCGCGTCGTTCCCGTTCTCGGTGGGCAGCGACCACACCCGCTCGCGGCACTGCGACGCCTCGTGATCGCGCAGACGCCACTGCTCGGGGAGGGGGAGCTCATGCGACAGCCCATGGAGGAAGTGGCCGACCAGCCGCCACGCCTCCTCGGCCGACGGGCTGATGGTGTGGGCGGTCTTGGCGTTCATGCCCGGATTCTAGGGCCGCTGAGGGCACCTTCTGCGTGCGTAGGCCGAGAAAGGCAGAGCCCTGCACCGTGGATTCGGCAAAGCACGGCACAGAGCAGAACCGGCTCTGCCAGCATGAAACGGTGACACGAACGAGGGCGCACCAACTGCTCGATGGCGTAGAGATCGGACTGCGGTCCGAGGAAGGGCGACCGGCACAGTGGATGCCCGTCACCGACGTCGACGTCCATGAACTGGTCCGCGCACAACCCTGGCGGCGCCACCTCACCCACCGCGGCGAGCGACTCGACCTCGGGGTGTATGCCGCGATCAGCACTGGCCAGGGAGCGGTGGCCACGGACGGTATCTGGGAACGCATGGAACTGGCGGACTTCGACCCCACCGTGCGGTCCATGAT